>CAZDCS010000103.1:0-4562 GCA_964504015.1 uncultured Mariniplasma sp.
ATGCGTTTTTTAGGGTGTTGTATCAACTAATTGCACCAAACGTCAGTTTTTTTTTCGCTTAAAATAACGTATAATACTAATGGTGATACTATGGATGGTTTTATATTAATCAACAAGGAGAAAGGAATGACATCACATGATGTTGTTTCACTTGTGAAAAAGAAATTAAATATCTCAAAAGTGGGACATACAGGAACACTTGATCCTTTTGCAAGAGGGTTGTTGATTTTGTGTATCGGAAAAGCAACAAAGCTCTCATACCTGTTTTCTAATCTTGATAAATCTTATGAAGGTATTATTCAATTAGGGAAGCATTATGACACATATGATACTACAGGGGCAATTGTTGAACAAAATGATGTAGTTGTCGATTATGATAGATTACTGGCTAAGATAAAGAGCTTTGTAGGGGTTTATAGTCAAGTTCCGCCGATGTATTCTGCAATTAAAGTCGGGGGTGTGAAACTATATAAGCTTGCTCGAAAAGGTGTTGAGGTTAAAAGAGAACCTAGAAGCGTAAATATCTATGAGTTTAGATTAGTTAAACAAATTGATGATAATAATTTCTCCTTTTATACTAATGTATCTAAGGGGACCTATATAAGGAGTTTGGCTGTTGATCTAGCCGCGTCATTGAATAGTTTGGCAGCACTAGATGAACTTAATCGCCTATCAGTGGGTAGGTTCGAACTTAAGGATGCTAAGTCAGTTGACCAACTGACAGAAAAAGATGTTATTACTCTAAACCATTATTTTAAAGATTATCCAGTACTTGAACTAAATGACTATTTAGTTCGGTTGGTGAAAAACGGCATTTACCTAGATGAAAGACAAATTGAAACTGAAAACCCCTTTATCGTAACCGATCAACAGAACAACAAAATAGCTTATTATGAACCAATAGACGCTAAACGCTATAAACCAGTTTTAATCTTTTAGGAGAATTTATGAAAATTATTTCTTTAAACTACAAACAAATGCATAATGATGAGCCACTAACAATTACAATGGGTAATTTTGATGGGCTGCACTTAGGACATCAAAAATTAGTTGAAAGAGTGCTAACCTATACTGATACTAAGCATGCCATATTGACTTTCGATCCTCATCCTTCATCGGTTTTACGCAAGAATGCTTTTAAAACGCTAACGCAAAAAGAAGATAAAATCGAGCTTTTTTCCCGGTTCACCTTAGATTATGCTTTTATTGTTGACTTTGATTTAGGATTTTCTTATTTATCAGTCGCTGAGTTTATCGCTTTTTTAAAGAAAATAGCCGTTAAAAGATTAGTTATCGGTCGTGACACCCGGTTTGCATACCGCGGAACAGGCACTATCGCCGATCTTAAAAAGTATTTTATTGTTGATGTTGTCCCTGAGATACTTTATAATAACATTCGTATTTCAACGACATATATTAAAGATTTTTTGTCTTTTGGTGAACTAGAAACAGCTAGTAAGCTATTAAAACGAAATTATAGTGTTAAAGGTGTTGTTGTTCACGGGAATAATATAGGAACAAAATTGGGATTTCCTACAGCAAACATTGATTACGGCGATTATTTTATGCCGAAAAGTGGGGTTTATTATGTGAGGGTGCTCTATCAAGATATTTGGCATCATGCAATGGCAAACATAGGGAATAACCCTACTTTAAATTATAGTTCTGATCAGCGATTTGAGATTCATATTCTAGATTTTGATAAGAACATTTATGGAAAAAAAATGGAAATAGTCTTTTTCAAACACATTAGAGAAGAACTGAAATTTAGAGGAAAAAAAGAATTGATTTCACAACTTAAGATCGATGAAGTTACTGTTAGAGAGTTAATTAACTAAAAAAATATGTTATAATAGAAAAAAAGAGAGTCATTAAAAAAATAAAAACACAATGATTTATTGTTTTGTTAAATTAAGGAAAGGAGTAAAGATCCTAGATATCTTAGACTCTAGCTTAAGATAATTTAGAATCTTAGACAATTAAAATGAAACTAATGATTGCTATTGTTGCAAACGATGATGCAAACAAAGTTCAAAAAGCGTTATTTAAAGATAGCTTCTTTTCAACTAGATTAGCAACCACAGGAGGTTTTCTAAGAGCTAAAAATGTTACCTTTTTAATTGGAGTAAATGACGAGAAAGTACCGCATGCCCTCCAAATTATTGAAGCACATAGTAAGAAGAGAACGAAATTAGTTCCTAACACCATTGTGAATGAGTTTGGTTCATTTTCAGCCCTTCCAATAGAAGTAGAAGTTGGTGGTGCTACAGTTTTTGTGGTTAATGTTGATCAATTTATTAAAATTTAGTTGCATTTTTGTAAAAAAAATGTTATATTGAATGAGGCGATAACAAGGAACCGGGAAAGCCAACCCCTTCTTTAGTTATTCGGGAAAGGAATAAAACTATGGCATTAACAAAAGCAAAAAAGACAGAAATCATTCAAAAGTATGCTCAAGCAAAAGGAGACACTGGTTCTCCTGAGGTGCAAGTCGCAGTTCTTACACAAGAGATTAATGATTTGAACGGTCACTTGAAAACGCATATCCATGATTTTCACTCTCGTCGCGGTCTCTATTTGATGATCGGAAAAAGACGTCGCTTGTTAAAGTATTTACGTTCAAAAGATGTAAAACGTTACCAAGAGTTAATTAAAAACTTAGGATTACGTCGTTAAAAAGGTTGCTAAAGCAACCTTTTTTTTATTCCGTGATACTAAAATGCCAAAATAACACTAAAAAGACCTTATTATCTTTTTGCGTGTTAATTTGATATAATAGAAAATAAAACATATAAGGAGTTTCTATGGAGTATAAATCGAAATATCTAAATTTGTTAGCCAAAGAGTTTCCTTCAGTCCAAGAGGTTAGTACAGAACTAATCAATCTTACCGCAATCTTAAATCTTCCACGAGGAACTGAACACTTTTTATCAGATATTCATGGGGAGTATGAGACCTTTAACCATTTTTTGAAAAATGGTTCGGGAGTAACAAAAGAAAAAATAAGCATTGTCTTTAATCACTATTCAGAAGAAGAACAAAACCAACTGGCTTTTTTTGTCTATTATCCAAAGCAAATGACCGCTAAATATGAAGAATTACTCAACCCTAATGACTTTATCAGCTTTATTCGCGCAAAATTGTTAGATTTAATTAGTCTTTGTCGGTTCTTATCTTTAAAATACACAAAAAGTAAAGTAAGAAAAAGTTTGCCTAAAGCTTTTAACTATATTATCCAAGAATTGCTTTATGAAAACCGTAGCCATAGCGATAAAGCATCTTATTACAGTTCAATTATTGATGCTATTTTTAAAACTAAAAGAGAAAAAAACTTTTTAATAGAGCTCTCATACTTAACTCAAAAACTAACGATTGACCGACTCCATATTGTAGGAGACATCTTTGACAGAGGACCAGCGGCGCATTTAGTTATGCGAAAGATATTAAGGTATCACTCTGTCGATGTTCAATGGGGAAACCATGATATTATTTGGATGGGTGCTGCATCAGGTAGTAAATTAGCGATGTGTAATGTCTTGAGAAATAGCGCGCGCTACAACACGCTAGACACTTTAGAAGAAGGTTATGGGATTAATTTGATGCCGCTTGCTAATTTCGCCTTAAACACATATAAAAATGACCCTTGTGAGATTTTTATGCCGAAAAACGCAATCAACATTAACCAAGATGACGCTTTGTTTGTTGCTAAAATGCATAAAGCGATAGCAATTATTCAATTCAAATTAGAAAAAAAAATTAGTGACAAAAACCCGCATTTCAACCTCAGTGATCGCCTTTTATTAGAACACATTGATTATGCAAATGGAACAATTGATATTAATAACAAAAAGTATCAGCTACTAGATAATAATTTTCCGACAATAGACCCAGATAACCCATATCAATTAACTGCTGAAGAACAACAGGTTACTGAACAGTTAAGCAGATCATTTTTGCATAATGATTTGCTGCAAACCCATATTGAGTACTTGTTTAAAATAGGATTTATGTACTTAGTCTATAATGGCAATTTGCTTTTTCATGGATGTATCCCTTTAGAAAAATCGGGCTCATTTAGTAAAATCGTCGTAGATGGGGTTGCCTATGAAGGGAAGGCATTATTTGATTTTTTGGATCAGCAAATTAGAACGAGTTTTATTAATCGTTATGCAAAAGAAAATCCACTAAAAGATTACTTCGTTTTTTTATGGCAATCGAAAGACTCACCTTTATTTTGTAAAAAATCAATGAAAACATTTGAGCGTTACTTCATTAAAGAAAAAGAAACACATAAAGAAGAAAAAAACGATTATTTCATTCTAAGAACAAACAAGGAAGTTTTGAAATCCATCTATGATGAATTTGAAATTGATTATGAAAAAGCAAAAATTATTAACGGTCATATTCCAACTGATATTCTAAATGGAGGAAGCCCGATTATAGCAGATGGAAAAATATATACCATTGATGGCGGAATGAGCAAACAATATAAGGATCGAATTGGTATTGGGGGTTACACCGATTTTTGAATGACCTCAGACCAGTTGACGGAAGAGATCGCC
>CAZDCS010000104.1:0-4549 GCA_964504015.1 uncultured Mariniplasma sp.
GCTTATTACCTTTATTACTCAATTAGTTTAAATAGATTACTTTATTACGCTCTTTTCTTCAGCTTAGCAACAGCTAAAACAACTGATGAAACGACTAATCCTGAGATTAGGGCAATAGCAACATACCCACCTAAACCTAGACCTTGTTCTCCTTCTCCTGTGTAACCTTTACCTGCTAGTATTTCTTGCCATGATGTATCTAGTTTAGTTTTTAGTTCAAGGTTGAAGCGGTAAACTTCGTCATTTTCATTTATTCTAATATTATATGAATCAGCCAAATGGGCAAATGACCCACCTTCAGCTAAGACATAGTCAAAAACATCTTGTCTTGGTGTTGAATACATAACATATTCAGTGTTTTGCAAAGCGCTATCAAAGCTAAGCATAAAACTGATAAACTTATAGGCTAAATACTCATTTGCTCCATTAGGAAGCACAAAAGCATCAACAAAAACATTTGTTCCTTGCTCAGGAACATAGAAACTCAATTTATCGTTTTCACTCATTAAATAATTAGCATCCCCTGAATAAGCTACAACCATATCATAACGCGCTGGATCTAACATAGCATCAAATATTTCATCAGTGATAACATCAGTATCTTTTGTTAGTGCATCTTCTAACCAATTAACTGCTGCCTCAAACTCTGCTGTTGTTGGAGAATTAATGCTTTGTGCCCCTATCGCCTTAAGGGCTGGCATAAATGCATCTCTTGCGCTATTGTAGAAAGCAATTCTATATTGATTGTTTTTTAATGTGTTCCAACCATCTAGATTAGCTTGATCAACAGTTTCATGGTTATACAAAATACCTACATTACCCCAAAAATAGGGTGCCGCATACTCTAAAAGATCAAAACCATTATCACCTTGGTTTAATTTATCAAGAATATTTTTCAGTCCTTGCGCCAGATCAGTTTCATAATCAAATGTTGTAATCCGACTCCAATCCAACTTCATTATTAAACCTTCTGCAGCTAATTGTTCAATAGCATAATCGCTAGGAATTACTAAATCAAACTGATTACCTGCTTTTATTTGTGTGATTGCCATCTCATTTGAATTAAAGGCAATCTGTTTTACTCTATACCCTGTTTCTTCTTCA
The DNA here is from genome assembly GCA_964504015.1 of uncultured Mariniplasma sp. Lineage (GTDB taxonomy): Bacteria > Bacillota_I > Bacilli_A > Acholeplasmatales > Acholeplasmataceae > Peloplasma. The sequence goes on from CAZDCS010000104.1 coordinate 1,105, forward strand.
AATTGTGCTACTAATGAGGGGTCCATAAACTCACCCCAATTATATAGTTTAAGTGTTGGAACACTCGCGCATGATGCTAAGGCAATACTAAAAACAAGTAACAATAAAATCAATAATTTTTTCTTCATTCTATTTCCTCCGTTTTTCTTGATTTGAAATAATCATAGGTTATTTTACCACCGACTATAACTAGGATAATGGTGGAAAACGCATTAATTAATGGCTTGGGACTCAAGCGATTTGTATATAGATAAATTGAGATATTCATATCTCCACTAGCCCCAGCAACAAAGTATGAAATAATAAAGTCATCAAATGACATTGTAAAAGCAATCGCTGCTCCAGCGATGATCGCTACTTTGATTTGGGGCAATATCACCTTGATTAAAGCACTAAAGGGCGATGCGCCTAGATCATATGCTGCATCAGCTATATTTGGATCTAGATTTTTAACTTTAGGATAGACTGTAATTAAAACATACGGTGTGCTAAAAGCAATATGCGCAATTAACATTGTATTATAACTTGGGGCAATTTGCAAGGCACCAAATAAAACTAGCAAAGATACTGCTGTAATAATTTCTGGGCTAATAATGGGGATGTTATTCACACTCATCGTCAAATCCCGGTAAATCTTTTTCGTCTTTGTTAAAGCAATCGCTGCTAATGTTCCTAAAATCGTTGAGATAACAGTCGATACTGTGGCAATCCAAAGTGTCATAAAGACGATGCTTCGCCTTGGATTTCTAAAATTAAATAGTTGTTCATCCCTAAATAGTTCAATATACCGGTCAAAAGTAAATCCTGACCACCTTGTTAATGAGTTTGCCTCATTAAACGAAAACACAGCAATTGAAATTATTGGTGCATAAATGAAAACTAAAACAATGATTAGAAAGATGATTTTAGAGAGGTTAACTTTGCTCATTTTCATCGCTGTTAACCCCCTTGTAACGATCTAATTTCTTAATATAGTAGATAAAGCACAATATTACTAATGCTAAGACAATAGCAACTGCTGAAGCGTAACTAATTCTCCCACTTTTAATAATGCTTGTTTCAATTAAGGTTCCAATCATATAAATATTTTGACTAGGTGCTAAATATTGCGGAACAATAAATGTTGTTGCCGCAGGCAAGAACACCATTAAAACCCCAGCTAGGACACCTGAAACTGAAAGTGGTAAAACCACTTTAACAATCGCTTTAAACCTGTTAGCCCCTAAATCAGCCGCTGACTCTAATAAGTGAGGGTCTATTTTGACTAAAACAGCATAAATAGGAAGTATCATAAACGGTAAATAAACATAGCTTAGTCCAATAACTACACCTGCAAAACTATCGATCAAAAAAGGGAAAAACATTCGCATTATTTGCTCAAGAGCTCTTACTCGAAGCAACATATTAATCCACATTGGAGCATTAATCAATAACAAGAGAGTAATTTGAGTCCTTGGTCTCATCTTGGTCAAAATATAGGCTAAGGGATACCCAATTACTAGTGTAGTTATAGTTGTAGCCGCAGCAATCCACATGCTAGTTGTCATCGCACGAACAAAAGCTGGAACTCTAATGAAGTCAAGATAATGGTTTAAGCTGAAACTAATGGGAAATACCCCTGTTGCGTGATCAACTTGAAAAGAAGAGATAACTAACAAGAAGATGGGTATTACTACTAAAGTAATTATAACAAAATAATATGGTGCTGATAAGAACTGTTCAAACCTTCTTTTTGGCAGCCCTTTCTTTCGCTCTATATAACCCATTAACGCTGCTCCATTATGTGTAGATCTTCAGGACCAAACTTAAGACCCACCTGTGCTTTTAACTCAACATAATCGGTTGTATGAATAGTGTAGATCCGGTCTTTTGTTTTAACGTCAACTTCATAGTAAACACCTTTAAAGGCAACGCTATCAACAACTCCTGTCAACACTCCTGTTGAACAAGCAACAATATCGATATCTTCAGGCCTAATTACGATATCGACTTTTTTGTTTCGAGCAAACCCTTTATCGACACATTTATAATCAACACCATCAAAGTTTACTAAAAAGTCATCTTTCATAATACCGCAAACAATATTAGATTCTCCAATAAATTTAGCAACAAAAGTATTAGCTGGTTCATTATAGATATCTTGTGGCGTTCCTATTTGATATATTTCTCCTTGGTTCATCACCACAATTTTATCAGACATTGTTAATGCTTCTTCTTGATCATGGGTTACATACAAAAAAGTAATTCCAGCATTTCTTTGAATCTCTTTAAGCTCATATTGCATTTCTTGTCTTAGCTTTAGATCAAGTGCTGCCAAAGGTTCATCTAACAACAAAATTTTCGGCTCATTAATTAACGCTCGAGCAATTGCGACTCTTTGTTGCTGTCCGCCAGAAAGTTTATGAATTGATCTTTTCTCATAACCAACAAGTCCAACCATTTTTAAATACTTCATAACTCTAGCTTCTAGTTGTTTTTCCAAAGTTTTCTTTGAATGAAACGAAGTCCGCATTTCTTCTATTTGTGTCTTGATCACTTCTTTTTCTTTAGTATCACTATTAAGTCGAAGTTTATTTTGCAATTGTTTAACATCTTTTTTCTTCTTTGAATTAGGGTCTCTTAGTTGCGTAACCGCTTTTTTCATTTCTTTTTTTAACTCTTTGACTATTACTTGATCATTTTCGTTCTTTATTTTTTCCTGAAATTTTTTTCGTATTTTCTTAATTCTCTTTAGTGTAGCAATAGAGTCGCTTTTTACCCGCAGACCAAAGGCAACGTTTTCAAAAACATCAAGATGTGGAAAAAGGGCATAGCGCTGAAAAACTGTGTTTGTTGGCCTTTTGTGAGCTGGTGTATCTAGAATACTTTCACCTTCAAATAAGACTTCTCCAGCGCTTGGTTCAACAAAGCCCCCGATAATTCTTAAAGTCGTTGTTTTACCACAACCAGAAGGACCTAATAGAGTAACAAACTCATTTTTTTCAATAGTTAAATCGATTCCTCTCAAAACTACTTGTCCATTAAATGCTTTAGTTAAATCCTTTAATTCTATTAGTGCTGCCATAACTCCTCCTTTTCATGTTTACTAAGGGTAAACCAGAGAATGAAAATACCCTCATATGTTTAGTTGTTGTAAACAGCAAGTTAAACAATAATAAACTATAACAGATATATTATATAAGATATCATTCAAATGTCAATGCTAAAATTTTTTGAGTTTTCGTATTTTGTCTTTTTCTCAAGTATGAAATAAGTGATTTCTCATTCCATCATGATTTTCATCTGATTTTACCACTAAAAACCGGGATTTAACAAAAAATGCCAGCCTAAAGTAACCATCTATCTCCAATAGTGGTTATTTATGAACTATTTAGTTGTTTATTTTCAAAATTTTAATTGTAATTGCCTATATGGTAATTTCTTTCGAATGTTTAATAATGAACTG
>CAZDCS010000105.1:0-4525 GCA_964504015.1 uncultured Mariniplasma sp.
TAGAATTAGACAGCTTTTTTCAAACTGTCTATTCAATAGGGTCTTTTTTATATTGCGATATAGCTTAAAATATCAATTCGGAAGTTTTTTTAATTATTGAAATGGAATTAAAGATAATCGTTCTCAACTATTTTTTGTTTTTCTTCAAATAGTATCTAACAACAATTACAACAATTCCGGTCATAGAAATAACAGAACCAACTAAAACACCTATTAATCTAGCATCTAAATCAGGCATACTAAACACCAACCTTTATAATTTTATCAGCAACAGCTAGTGTTGACTCTTTATGAGAAACAATAATAACAGCCTTGTTACTTATGTTTTTCTTGATAGCAGTAAGAATGATTGCTTCGTTTATTGTGTCAACATCGCTAGTAGGTTCATCTAAAAGAAGCAAAGTAGCGCTACTTAAAAAAGCACGCGCTAGACCAATTCTTTGTTTTTCACCACTAGAAAAATCTAGGCCGTCTTGTGGGGAGTAAACGGTATCATACCCTGATTTTAAAGACATAATAAAATCGTGGACAGAAGCACTTTTACAAGCAGCAACAATCTGCTCAAAACTAGCTCCCTTATTAGCAATTAAAAGATTGTTTTTAATTGAATCATTAAATAGGTATGTGGTTTGGCTAACTAATGTGACATTATCTCTAAGTGACTTAGTATTTATACTAGAGATATCTTGACCATTAAATAATATTTGACCACTATCTTTTTCCCAAAACCGAAGTAACAAGTTTAAAATAGTGCTTTTACCGCAACCAGATTTCCCGTGGATAGCAAGTATTTCACCTTGAGTGATACTTAGACTAAAGTTTTTTATTACAGGATGTTCTTGATTATATGAAAACACTAAGTCTTTGATCTCTAGTTTTTCAAATCTAAAATCATCTTTGTTTTTAATATCGGATATTGCCGGCTTTTCGTCTAATAAAGCCAATACGCGCTTAGCGCTTGCAAATGTTTGGGTCAAGGCATCTGGTAAATTGCTAATTGCTAGAACAGGACCAAAAGATGACATTAAAGCAACCACCCCAACTAAAACAAGCGGAATTGAAACAATGTTATTTGATGCTAGAAATAACCCTAGAGCTAGCATTGAAAAGTTGAGAATAACAACAAGTATGCCGACAAAAGAACTTGTTCTTGCTGATCTAGTTTTTAGTTCATTGTGAGGTTCTAACAATTTATCAGTTAACTCATTAACACTTTTGAGTTTAGTTTTTTGATTACTTGTTAAGATAATGTTATTACTACCTTTTACCAAATCCATATAATAGCCACTAAAATCAGTTAACTGCTTGCGGTACTTACTACCAGACTTTTCCAAATATCTAAGACTTATTTTAGGGGCAAAATAGCCAACTAAAAGATAAGAGAAAACAGCCCAAAGTGCCATATAGAAATTAACAGTTAAACCAATAAATAAAGAAATAGAAATAGAAGAGATAAGAGCGATAAAAATAGGAGAGATTGTGTGGGCATAAAAAACCTCTAGAGTCTCAATGTCAGAAGAGATCATTGAGATGATACTCCCTTTCTTCTTATCCTCAAGTTTTGCTGGGTAAAGAGAAGTTAAAGAGACAAATATTTTATCTCGTAAGACAGCAAGTATTTTAAAGGCGATTAAATGATTTGAATATTGCTCGATGTAGCGAAGCACACCTCTTAGTGATCCAGCAAGTAAAATTAAGGTTATGATCAAGGGATAACTTAAAATGATTTGTTCACCTAATAATTTAGCAATCCCAAGAGCACCTAAGACAGTTATAGCAATTGAAAATAGAAACCCTAAACTACCGTTTAAAATAGCTAACAACATAAATAAAGAAAGTTTGAAGCCTAACAGTTTAACTAAACTGAGCATGATTTTAAGGTTATTATTATGCATCATTAGCCACCACTAACCCTTTTTTTAAAGATTGTTGTTTTTTAAATAGTTTAGCGTAGTGTGCTTTTTTATTTAAAAGCTCTAAATGAGTTCCGCTTTCTTGTATTTCTTTGTCTTCAATAAAATAGATGGAGTCACTATCAACTAAATTGTAGAGACTGTGAGAAATGAAAATAACAATTTTTGATTTAGAAAGTTCTTTAATTTTAGTTAAAATGATTTGTTCACTATCACTATCAATATTGTTTGTTGCTTCATCAAATATATAAACATCTTTTTCGCTAATAAGGTTAATTGCTAAAGCCAATCTTTGTCTTTGCCCACAAGAGATGTTTTGTGAATCTTCTAAAATTTGATAGTCAAGTCCCCCAATATCTTCAACAAATGTTTTAAGGTTAACCTCTTTTAGTTTCTCATACATTTGTTCATCGGTTGCAGCACTGTTATAAAGTAAGAAGTTATCTCTAATAGATTGATTAAAAATGTAGTGCTGGCTCGTTATTAAAGCTATTTTTTGATAATAGTCAGCTAAAGCTAAATCGTTTATATTTAGCTTGTTTATCAAAACAGCACCTTTTTTTAAGTCGTTTGCTCGTGTTAAAAATTTAACAATTGTACTTTTTCCCTCACCAGATTTACCAACGATTGCTGTAAATCCTTTCAAAAACTCCATGTTAATATTTTTTAAAACAAGCTCTTGATCATTATAGGAAAAATCCGCATCAACAATCTTAATTGAATCTATTTTATCAATAGTCTTATGTCCAGTATCTTTAATCTCTAGGCTTAAAAAATCTAAGATGTTACGTCCTGATGTAGCTCCGTTCATCGCGATATGAAAAGCACTTCCTAGGCCTCTCATTGGTAAAAAGAACTCAGCTGATATTAAAATCATAAATAGCGCTGCAATAGGTAGTATTTGATTTGTGTTAGCAGCTGATATTGCTAGAACAATGGCCAATGCCGCTCCACCAAATGCGACTAGATCCATAATTGTTATGGAACTAAGTTGCATTACTAGAACTTTCATAGTTACTTTTCTAAACTCTTCAGCACTCTTTTTAATGTCAATTTGTTTTTGGTGCTCAAAGCTAAAAACTTTTATCTCGCGCATTCCTTGAATATTATCTAGGAAGGTGTCGCCTAGTGAGATGTATTTCCCCCAGTACTTAGCAAATATTTTTTTTGCTCTCAACCTTACAAACATAATTGCAATTGGGATTAATGGTAGGCATAAAAGTAGAGCTAAGGCTGTTCGATATTCAATAAAAACAAGAATTGAAAAGAGGATAAGTGGCGCAATTAAAGCATAGAAGAACTTAGGCAAATAAAGTGTAAAATAAGTATCTAGTTGCTCAACTCCTTCAATTGACATTTGAAGAAGAGAACTTTTTGATTTTTCATAGTTTAGTCCTAAGTCAAGAATTTTAGCATAAACTTTCGCCCTAACGCCTCTTTTGATGGTGTTACTCATAATGTTTTTATAGTGCTCAATTCTCATGGTTGAAAAATGTCTAAGGCCAAGACAAAAAAGTATAACAATAAATAATAGTAAAAAAGCCGTAACTTCAAAAACACCTTGAAGGGCAAGGTGCAAGATAAAAATAACGATTGCTGTTATAACGATATTAGTTAAAAGCATTATTATATTAAAAAAGGTTATTGAATAAATATATTTTTTTTCTTTTCCTACTAAGGAAAAAAGCTTTTTATCAATCATTAACTTGCTCGCTTAAAGTTAATTTTAATAGTTCATGCTTTGAAACAATTTTTACCTGAGATATGAAATAAGTATACTTTGAGGCAATTAAAATACAAATAATGATTGTCATGGTAGGGCTGTTTAAATAATACATCGTTACAAGTAGCATCAAAGATACAAAAACCATTAAAAATAAAACACCAGTAATACTCATTGTTTTGTGTTTTGCAAAACTATAACCATATTTATTATATAATTTAGTGGATAAAAACCACTTATGAAATCTTTCGCTTCCTTTGGCAAAGAAAAAGGCTGTCAACAAATAAAATGGGACAGTTGGTAAAATAGGGATTATTATTCCTATGCTTCCTAAGCCAAATGAAATAAAACCTAATAGGATATAGATAGCTTTTAAAAAAGAAAAGCTAGTTGCCTTGTTTGGTACCACTTTTTCCATAGGAACTCCTTAATAGTTACTTACTTCTGTTTTTTATCGCTGCAAAAATATGTTGAATAGATAAGATGGGGTGATAAAACATCATCTTAACCCTAACACTTCGCATAACAGTTTTTATTTGTTCTCTTTTGTTTGCCTCATAACAATGAATTTTACATGTTGAACAAAATGGCTTATCGTTTTTATGCGGACATTTTTCTAATCTGACATAACAATAATCAAGCAGACTACTACATTGTTTGCAGAGCGTATTTGTTTTATGCGTTGACCTGCAATACATTTGAAGCATCAAACTAATTGTCTTAAATTCTTTTTTTCTGTCCAAGTGATGCACCTCTAGAGCGTGAATTATTCATAGGATTATAGTTAAGATTGCTAATTATAATAAAGAAGACATTATTTATAATTAGTTTAAGTAATGATCCATAGAAATGATACCAAATTTCCCTCATGCAGTCAACAAAGAAAAAA
>CAZDCS010000106.1:0-4428 GCA_964504015.1 uncultured Mariniplasma sp.
GTAAATATAATCTAGACCCAAGGCTTTCGCCTGTTCAATTTGCCATAATACCGCATAAATACCGAGGCTATACTCTGCAAAATCAGGGTCAAAAAAGGTATAAACAGCGGAAAGTGAATGATTAAACACATAAACAATTCCACTGTGTTCAAAACTATATTCTTGATTTGTGCTACATACTAATCGGTTTGCTGTAATATTGCAATTATCAGGTAGGTTCCAGTCAGGTGCTTGTACAATAAAGCTTTCTTCAATAAAATCAAGTTTCCATCCTTGTTGTTGAACAATCATATAATTAAGCGGAAAAACACTTATCATTGATAAAATAAGGAAATAAATCGCTACTTTCCACATTTTTTCATTAACTCGCGATATAACTTTACTATATTGAAATGAATACTTGAAAAATCTAACTAAAAACATTAAATATACTCCTCTATTTTATTAGGATCAATTTCTAATATCAACGTCCCAAATGCAGGTATACTCAGTTCACCAAATAGTATTTTAAGATGTTCCAAATTAATAGTTTGCTCACTATTAGATAGGTTGTGCAAGACTAAGACAGCTTGTGAAAAGTCTTCATGCTCATAAAATCTGACATAACCTTGTATGTTTGAATCATTTCCGTTAAATGCTTCAAAATAGTTCCCAAACATCAGTGCTGGATTGTCTCTTCTAATTCTAATGATATCCCGGTACTGATTGAACAATGAATTTGGATCACCGATTTGTTCAGCTAAGGTCTTTGTTTCATCATTAGAACCATCACTTGGTAACCAAGTTGTTTCAATAGATGGATTCCCCCACATAAATGCTTGTCTCCGGTATTCATCCCAAACAGTTCCATAACCAGGAACATGAACCCCTTCATAACGATATCCCTTCATTCCTAGTTCTTCACCATAATAAATAAAAGGACTCCCTGGTAATGTTAATAGGATTCGTGCTGCTAATGCTAACTTTTCAGTAGCGTTAAATGAACCGAAGCCTGACATTGAAGCAATTCGGTCAAGATCATGATTGCTAATAAAGGGCGAATCAATAAAATCAGGATTTATCTGTCTAAATAATTCATAGGATTTTGCAAAATTAGAAACTAATAAGTGTCTACTATTTCCTCTCCCCACCTTGTCCCAAATATTTCCCGCTATATGGAAATTGAAAACGGAATCAGTTCCGATGAAATAATCAGCAAAGTTTTCAAAATCGTAATCAAAAACCTCAGAGACAACAAAGCTGTTAGGATGGTTTTCTTTAATATGTTGGTTCAAATCTTTAAGTAAAAACACATTTCGCAAATGTGCGTCTGGCCCTTCGAAAAGATGTTTAACTGCATCAAGTCTAAACCCGTGGACTCCCATGTTTAAATAAAAATCCATAATGTTTTTAATCTCTATTACAACTTCTTCATAATCAAGGTTTAAATCTTTCATTCCTCCTGGGAAACTTGCATGCGCCGTGCCGTTATTCCAAACGAAAAAATCGCGAAACGCACTTCTTGGGTTTTCCTTGGCTGAAATAAACCAAGGGTGTTGGTCTGATGTGTGATTTATAACTAGGTCAATAATTATTTTAATATCCAAAGCAAGAGCAGCATCAATTAAATTTTGGAAATCTTCCATTGTTCCAAAATCTTCTTCAATAGCTAAATAATCAGTAACATCATATCCATGATATGATGGTGAAGGATTGATTGGCATTAACCATATTGCAGTTATACCTAGGTCATCTAGATAATCAAGGTTTTGCGTGATACCGTTTAAATCTCCGATGCCGTCATTATCACTATCGGCAAAAGAACGAACGAACAAATGATAATAGATATCATTTTGTGGGTTAACTTCATTCAAATCAATTGTTATGGTTGGTTCATCTTCGATAATGACCTTTTGCTTGCAAGAAAACAATCCACCTACAAGAAATAACAACAACAAAATGGCAACTATTTTTTTCATTAAAACCCTCTTTTCCGCATTGATTCTGATTTGGCCATAAAGTTATTTTTACCCGTTGGTTTTTCTAAATCAATTACTTTTGTTTTAAAAATATAATCGTGAATCGTTCTACTAGTTTGATCAGACATTACAAAAAACGAAACAACCATATATAGTCCAAACGTTACAATACTTAAGCTTAATTTGAAAACATCTCGCATTAAAATTCGCCACAATGGGGCATCTACTCCGGTAACATCAACGACTTTTATTTTTTGAACCCTTTTACCAAAAGTCTGTCCCTTTGAGATGAAATACGGGAATAAATAAAAACCGAAAAACGCTAACCCGCTGACAAGATAAGGGATTAATGGAAACTCTGACTCGGTTGGAAACATGTTATTAAGAGGCATTGACAATATTACAAATAGTGTAACAGCTGATGTATCAATCGCAAATGCTCTAACTCTTTTTTCAAATGATGGAATCATATTCTACCTCGCTTGTTTCTCTAATAATATTATAACACACGTGATTTGTGAAACCGTTTGCATCATGCCGCAAAATAAAAATCTATCTATCTCATTATTCGGTACTTATAATCTGTTTTTTAAAGCTTGATGCACCTTGCAATATATAGGGACTTCATTTCGCTTAATCAATATTATACTCACTATTAACTTTTATGCTATAATAACTACGAGGTATGAGATGAACACAAAGCACAAATTATTAGAGTTATTTCTAACATTTTTAAAAATAGGCGCACTCACTTTTGGGGGTGGTTACGCCATGATGCCAATTATGCGTAGAGAAGTAGTTGAAAAAAAGAATTGGGCAAGTGATGATGATATTATGCGAATTTTAGTTATCTCTGAGTCAACACCCGGCGTTTTGGCTGTTAACTCAGCAACATTTATCGGCTACCGTATTGCCGGATTTAAAGGGAGTTTTGTGGCTACTTTAGGTGTAGTCATTCCTTCAATTGTTACTATTTCACTAATTTCATTATTTATAATGGAATTTAGAGAACTAACTTGGGTCTCATATGCTTTTTTAGGAATCCAAGCCGGGGTTGCTATTTTAATTTTTAGAGCCGCCTTAAAATTAGCAAAAAAAATCAAATTTACCTTGTTTTCTATTATATTGTTAGCTGCTGCATTGCTAACCACACTACTAACTGATATTAATGTTTTATATCTACTTGTTATTGGTTCTATCTTGGGAATAGTTTATGGGTTAATTACAAATTATAAGGAGGCTACTATAGATGATAATAGCCTATCTTGAACTCTTTTGGATGTTTTTTAAAATTGGTTTATTCACCTTTGGTGGGGGATACGCTATGATCCCTTTATTCCAACAAGAACTTGTTGGTGGAGGTTATATGTCATCTCAAGTTTTGTTTGATTTTATCGGCATTAGTGAGTCAACTCCCGGGTCTGTTGCAGTAAATATCTCGACTTTTGTTGGGATGCACCAACTTGGATTGTTAGGCGTTTTGGCTGCGAGCTTAGGTGTTATTCTCCCTTCATTTATTATTATATCTTTAATTGCTAGTTTTGGTAGTAAATTATTACATAACAAATGGACAAACCGAGCTTTTATTGGTCTTAGACCAGTCGTTATCGGTTTAATTATAAGTGTTTCACTTTCTTTAATTATAAAAACAGTTTTTCCAAATATTAACTTTGAACTCCTTATTTTTAATTTTTTAGACATTAATTATAAGGGTCTTCTAATTTTAATTATCGTCGGAGGGTTGTCTGTTTTTTACAAAAAAATGTCTCCGATTAAAATCATTTTACTATCAGCATTTTTAGGAGTTGTTTTTTATGGAATCTTCTAAAACTAAAAACCCGAAAGATCTCTTATGGCTTAGAAACAATTTAATTGCACATAGGGGATTTCATTCCAAAGATAAATCAGTCCCCGAAAACTCCTTACTAGCATACAAAAAAGCTATAGATAAGGGATATTCCATTGAACTCGACATCAACATTTTAAAAGATGGAACAATTGTCGCATTTCATGATCCTAGCTTAAAAAGATTATGCGGTATTAACAAGTTATTAAGTACTGTGACTTTTAATGAAATAAAGCACCTTAAATTGTTGAATACTAATGAAAAGATACCCAAGTTGAGCGATGTTTTAGATCTAGTTAACGGAAATATGCCATTGCTAATTGAAATAAAGCCCTTTGGTGATTACTTTTTAATGTGCCAGTCATTAATGACGCTTATGAAAGATTACCAAGGAGTATGGGCTGTTTTTTCCTTTCACCCAAGAATTGTTCAATGGTTTAAAAAAAACCACCCCCACATCATTAGGGGACAAATTTCAGAGTTTTTTACAAAAGACGAAAAGATGAATCCACTTAATAAGTATTTTATGAAAACAATGATCTACAATAAGTTTTCTAGCCCTGATTTTATCAGTTATGGAATTTATGATATGCCCAATAAACATTTAGATAAATTAAAAAAAAA
>CAZDCS010000107.1:0-4309 GCA_964504015.1 uncultured Mariniplasma sp.
GAAAGAGAGCTGATAAAACGCTATACGGGAGAGTTGCAGTTATTACGAGATGGTCCTTTTGGCAGTAAAACTGTTAAAGGAATTGAAAAATTAAAGGAGGAGATGGTGGATGATTAATCAGAGTGGAGTCCCTTCAAAAAAACAAGTAAAATCAAGGTTTTTTTCTAAAAAAATCTTAGCTCGCCCCAAAGCAATTTTGGAATGTTATGAAGATATCCCTTGTAACCCTTGTGAAACGAGTTGTCCTTTTGACGCAATAGCAATTGGACCTAATATAAATGTGCAACCTAAACTAATTGTTGAAGCATGCACAGGTTGCGGGATATGTGTCACAAGTTGCCCAGGATTGGCAATAATTGTTGCTCAAATTAAAAATAACCAAGCTGTTTTTAGAATACCTTATGAGTTTTTACCTCATCCTCAAAAAGGTGAAGTTTGGCTTGGAGTAAATCGCAATGGTGATGTCATATGTGATGCAGTAATTGATAAGACAAGTTTGACTGCGAAGCAAGATCAGACAGTATTAGTTACAGTATCTGTCCCAATTGAATTTCTTCATGATTTTGTAACTATTAGGAGGGAAAATGAATAAAGATAAAGTGATAATTTGTCGCTGTGAAGATGTAACCTTGCAACAAATCGAAGATAAGTTAGCTCAAGGTTACACTGATTTTGAAGATCTTAAGAGGTTGTTGCGTGTCGGGATGGGACCTTGTCAAGCTAATACTTGCGGTCATCTAATCCAAAGAGAAATTAGCAAACATCTAAAACAAGGGATCGAAGAAATAAAAACACACAAAAGTAGACCTTTAACGATGGGCGTCCTTTTAAAAGCGATAGCAAAGGAGCAAACAGATGAAAGCTGAAATTGTTATTATTGGAGCTGGAATCAGTGGTGTAAGCATCGCTTATAACTTAGCTAAAAAAGGTGTTAAAGATATTGTTGTAATTGATCAAGGATATTTCACTAATGGTGCTACAGGTAGGTGCGGTGCTGGGGTAAGACATCAATGGGGAACTAAACTAAATTGTTTATTAGCAAAAAAGAGTATTGAGTTTTTTTCAAACGCTAACGAGATTCTAGGTTATAAGGGTGATTTGGGTTTTAAGCAAGATGGGTATTTGATTTTAGCGATTAACAAAGATGAAGAAGCGCAATTTAGAAAAAATGTTAAACTACAAAATTCCCTAGGAATACCATCAGTGATTTTGACTAAAGAACAAGCCTTGAAAAAAGCTCCGCACCTAAACCCTAATGCATTTTTAAGTGCTAGTTTTTGTCAAACTGATGGACACTTAAACCCCTTTGCTATGACAGAAGCATATTATTTAGCTGCTAAAAGCATGGGTGTTAAATTTCTCTTCTTTGAAGAAGTTAGAGATATTCAAGTTAAAAACAAACAAATTATTAGAGTCGTTACTAATAAAAAAACGATCGAAACTAACAAAGTGGTAAATGCAGCGGGTGGGTATGCAAAAGAGGTGGGAGAGTTAGCGGGAATTGATATTCCAGTCTACTCGCAAAACCATGAAATCTTAGTTACAGAGCCAATTGAAAAATTGCAAGGTCCAATGATTATCTCATTTGCTAAAAACTTTTATTGTCAACAAGTTCCTCATGGCCCCTTTATTATGGGGAGATCTAATCCAAATGCGATACCAGGAAATAAAGTAAACTCAACTTGGCAATTTTTAGATGAAATGGCTAAAACAATCGTTGATGTTATGCCCGTTATCGGCAAATTAAGGGTTGTTAGACAATGGGGAGGACTATATAATTTATCCCCAGATAGACAGCCAATTATAAGTGATACCGAGCAGTTGCCAGGATTTTATATGGCGTGCGGATTTAGTGGACATGGTTTTATGTTCGCGCCAATGACAGGATTATTGATGAGTGAGATAGTTTTAGAAGAAAAAACAACGTTTGCTAAAGCAGGTCTTCACCTAGATCGCTTTAAAGGTCAAGTATTAAATGATGTTGAAAAATCAGTTGTATAAAAAGGAGAAAAAAACATGGCTATTTACAATTACCAAATGGAACCATTCACCGATTTTACCGACAAGAAGAATGTCAAGAAGTATGAACAAGGTTTAAAGATTGTCCAAGAGTATCTAGGGAAACACTACGATTTAATAATTGATGGGAAACGTCTTAAAACAAAGAAAATTATTACCTCATTGAACCCTTCTAATCATCAAGAGATTGTTGGGACAATCTGTCAAGCATCTATTAAAGAGACAGATAGTGCTATTGCAGCAGCACTTAATGCATTTAAAACATGGCGATTAGTTAAACCAGAAACAAGAGCGGATGTTTTATTCAAAGCAGCAGGACTTATTCGAAAAAGAAAATTCGAATTTAGTGCTCTTTTAACCAAAGAAGCGGGCAAACCATGGCCAGAGGCCGATGCTGATGTCGCTGAGGCAATTGATTTTATGGAATACTATGGTAGGCAAATGTTAAAGATAACCCGTGTTGATGATACTGTTTTAAGCAGAAAAAACTTAGAAAGAAACTCTTATAACTATATCGCACTAGGTGTTGGGGCAATTATTTCACCTTGGAATTTCCCGCTAGCAATTCTAGCAGGGATGACTACTGCTGCAATTGTCGCAGGCAACACGGTTTTATTAAAACCGGCAAGCACCACACAAGTAATTGCCTATAAGTTTATTGAAGTATTAGAAGAAGCGGGATTACCAGCGGGAGTTGTTAACTTCTTGCCAGGTAGTGGTGCTGAAATTGGTGATTATATTGTTGAACACCCAAAAATTCGCTTTATCTCTTTTACCGGTTCTAAAAAAGTAGGAATTGGTATCTATGAAAAAGCTGCTAAAGTCGGACCAGGTCAAATTTGGTTAAAACGAGTTATTGCTGAAATGGGTGGAAAAGATGCAGTTGTTGTTGATAGCTCTGCTGATCTTGATCTAGCAGCTTCAGCAATCATAAAATCAGCATTTGGATTTAGCGGACAAAAGTGTAGCGCTTGCTCAAGGGCAATAATTCATGAAGATGTCTATGATGAAGTTGTTGCTAAAATGCTTGTTCTTGCCAAAGAACTGAAAATGGGGAATCCTGATGATGAAAAAGTCTTTGTTGGTCCAGTAAATGATATTAAAGCATATGAGAAAGTAACATCATATTTCGCAATTGGACATAGTGAAGGCAAATGTATTATTGGTGGTAAAGCTGATAAATCTAAGGGTTATTTTATTGAACCAACAATCTTTATTGATGTTGACTCTAATTCAAGATTGATGCAAGAAGAAATTTTTGGTCCAATTTTAGCGGTAACAAAAGTTAAATCGTTTGATGAGGCACTTGATGTTGCTAATAATACTGAATACGGCCTAACAGGCGCCGTTATCACTACTAATAGAGAAAACATTGAAAAAGCTAAAAATGAGTTTCATGTCGGAAACCTCTATTTTAACCGCAATTGCACAGGTGCAATAGTTGGTTATCAGCCATTTGGTGGTTTTAATATGAGCGGAACAGACTCAAAAGCAGGTGGCCCTGATTATTTAATTTTGCATATGCAAGGCAAGACAATTTCAGAAACTTTTTAAGCGAAAAAGGAGTTAAAAATGAAATTATTTATCGATACAGCAAATGTCAAACACATTAGAGAATGGCTGATTTAGGTATTATTTCAGGTGTAACAACTAACCCGACGCTAATAGATAAAAAGGCAGAGGTTTTAGAGAAGTCATAAAAGAGATTACCAGTATTGTTGATGGCCCAATTAGTGGTGAAGTTATTAGCCTAGATGCTGATGAGATGATTGCAGAAGGAATCGAGATAGCTAAGGTCCATCGAAACATGATTGTTAAGATTCCAATGACAGAGCAAGGTTTAAAGGCGACTAAAGCCTTAACTAAGCTAGGGATTAAAACTAATGTAACTTTAGTTTTCAGCGCTAATCAAGCACTTCTAGCAGCAATTGCTGGAGCAACCTATGTCTCACCTTTTGTTGGACGTCTTGATGATACGCTCCATGATGGCATTGAAGTTGTCAGTGATATTAGAAAGATATTTGATATTTATCAGCTAGATACTAAAATCATCTCAGCGAGCATTAGAACCCCACAACAACTCGCTAATAGTGCTTTAGTTGGAGCACATATAGCTACAGTTCCTTATGCTGTACTTAAAAAAGCTGTTACACACCCTTTAACTGACAAGGGTATTGAAGTTTTTTTGAAAGATTGGGAAGGTTTTAGAAAAACTGTAAAGTGAGTGCCTTTAAATAGGGCTTGTTGATTTACATTTTAATCGCTTTGTTATGCGATAAAGTGTCCTTTT
>CAZDCS010000108.1:0-4253 GCA_964504015.1 uncultured Mariniplasma sp.
CAATTATCAAAAACGACAAGACTCGACCTATCGTGATATGCATATGCTAATTAGAGATAAATATCAGTATATTGAAACTAATTTTAAGACTGCTGAAAAATACATCTTTGAACAACCATTAAATCAAAATCCGTTTATCCCTAAAAATATCGCTCTAAGCGATCTTGAGTTAGCTAATAACTTACAAGTTTATGGGTTAATTAAAAAAATAACTTCAATTCCTCAAGAATCTAACAAAATCGTTGTTGGTATATCAGGAGGTCTTGATTCAACACTAGCGCTCCTAATAAGCCATCAAGCGATGCTGAAATTAAACAGAAGCCCTAAAGACATTATTGCTGTAACAATGCCTGGGGAGCCAACCTTAAATGAAACAAAAGAGGTTGCCCTTACATTAATGAAAAAATTAGGGGTAACAACATTAGAAATCCCAATTAGAAAAGCTGTTGATGACCACCTTAAGTCAATTGGTCATAAGGAAAAAGATACTACATATGAAAATGCGCAAGCAAGAATTAGAACGCTAATTTTGATGGACCTAGCAAACAAGCATGGTGGTTTTGTTCTAGGGACTGGCGATCTATCAGAGATTGCCTTAGGCTGGATGACTTATAATGGAGATCAAATGAGTATGTATGCCATTAATGCAGGTCTACCTAAAACATGGGTCCAGTTATTGATTAAGCATCATTTAAAGACTATATATAAGCATTTAGAAGCTGTTTTGACTAAGGTCTTAAAAGCGCCAATCACACCAGAGCTACTTGAAAATCAAGAGACAGAGAAAACAATTGGACGCTATGATATTAATGATTTTATTTTGTTTCACCACCTTGATCATGGAGCAGACGAAACTAAAATTAGTTGGTTAATTAAACAAGCATTTAAACTAGATGAAAATGAGGCAAAAAGCTATACAAAACGTTTTTTCAAGCGTTTTTATACCCAACAGTTTAAACGTCAAACACTGCCTGAGGGACCAAAAATATTAGGTGTTAGTCTATCTCCAAGGGGGCAATATAGAATGCCTAGTGATGTAGTAAAGAAAGTGAAACTATGAAAAAAAGAGTAATCATTGGTTTGAGTGGAGGCGTTGATAGTAGCGTTGCTGCCTATTTGCTGTTAAAAGATGGCTATGATGTAATAGCTGTTTTTATGCGTAACTGGGATAGTGCTGCTAATCAAGACCTAAAGGGTAACCCAACTATTAATGATGAAGTTTGCGAACAAGAAAAAGATTATCAAGATGCTGTTTTGGTAGCCAAAAAACTAGGGATAAAACTGCATAAGGTTGATTTTATTGAGGACTACTGGGAACGTGTTTTTAGTTATTTTATTGCTGAATACAAAAAAAACAGAACCCCTAATCCTGATGTGTTATGTAATAATGAGATTAAGTTTAAAGCTTTTATTGAATATGCTAAAAAATTTGATTATGATTATATTGCCATGGGTCACTATGCTCAAATTGATAGGTCAAAGGTGTATACGCAACTCTTAAGGGCGAAAGACTCAAATAAAGATCAAACATATTTTTTAGCGCAATTAAAATCTGAGCAACTGAAAAACGTCTTGTTTCCAATAGGTGGTCTAACTAAAGAACAAGTGAGGAAAATAGCGGTTGAACAGAATCTAGCGACAGCTTTGAAAAAAGATTCAACAGGAATCTGTTTTATTGGTGAGCGACACTTTAATCAGTTTTTAAGTAACTATTTACCGGCAAAACCAGGACCAATGAAAAAACTTGATGGAAAAATAGTCAAACAGCACAACGGATTGATGAATTATACAATTGGCCAAAGAAAAGGCTTAGGCATTGGAGGCACTCAAACAGGAGTAGGGGCTTGGTATGTTGTTGGTAAAGATTTAGAAACTAACACACTGTATGTTGAACCAAATGATCAACATCCCCACTTGTTTAGTGATCAAGCACTAATTAAAGATATTATTTGGCGAGGTCCAAAGTTTGAAGGGAAAATGACTGCTAAATTTAGATACCGCCAAAAAGACCATTTAATTGAGCTAAAGTGGGTTGATGAAACATCAGCTTTAGTTTCATACCCCCAAAAAATACGTTCAGTAACCCCCGGACAAGTTTGTGCTTTTTATCAAAAAGATGTTTGCCTAGGTGCAGGTTTTATTCAAGAAGCATATATGGATAAAAAAATTAGACAGTATAGTTAAAAATAAAAACGAAGAGATTTTTATTAGGGCTTCTATGATATAATTGCGTTAATAAAATACTGGGGATATGTCAATGGAGACGATTAAAGGAAAAATAAAAAATTACGTGTTTCATAATAAAGAAAACAGTTATTCAATTGCTCGAGTAGTAACTGAAAAAGATGTATTGATCACTATTGTTGGTTATTTTCCAGTTATAAGTGAAGATATCGAATATGAATTTAGTGGCACTTGGATTACGCACCAAAGTTACGGTGAGCAACTAAAAATTGAAACATTTAAAAAATGTGAACTACAGAGTATAGAGGGACTGATCAGTTATCTTTCGAGCTCCTTTTTTCATGGGATTGGACCAAAAACAGCCAGAAAAATTGTTGATCTTCTAGGACCAGATGCAATTAAGCTGATAGTTGCTGATAAAAGTGTTTTAAAAGCTGTTGGATTAACCAAGATTCGAGTTGAAAAATTTTATCAACAACTAATGGAAAATCAAACAAATGAGCATATTTTGGTTAAACTTTATGGTTATGGTTTTTCAGCGCGCCTATCAGCAAAACTCTTAGCTAAATACAAAATGGGAACTATCGAAAAACTGGAAGAAAACCCCTATCGCCTAATTGATGAAATTGAGGGCGTTGGTTTTATTAAAGCTGATGAAATAGCTCATAAACTAGGGATTGCCAAAGATGATATGAGAAGAATTAAAGCGGCGATTGTTTTCGCGATGCAAAACATCGCTTATAAAAATGGTGATCTTTACTTAACAGATGAGCAAGTCAAAACTTATTCGCTACAAGTGCTAAACACCAAAAGTGATCTCGAACCAGCTATAAAAGACTTAATAGCAGAGGGAAAACTTGTTTTAGAAGAAAATCGTTATTATCTAGAGTTATCATATTATACTGAAATAGCTTTGGCTGACAAAATAAAAGAGTTAGTAGCTGTAAAACAACTAGATTACGATATTAGTTACTTGCAGTCTTTATTAGATGAAGTTGAAAAACAAAAAAGAATTACCTATACGAAAGTCCAAAAACAAGCTATCATTAAGGCAGTTTCAAGTCCTATCTCGATTATTACTGGTGGACCAGGTACTGGTAAAACAACTATTATTGATGGGTTGTTAGAGGTTTACCGGATGTATCATAGGCTAGATTATCAAGCGATATCTATTCAAGAAAAAATAGGTTTAATGGCTCCAACAGGAAGAGCAGCCAAACGAATGAAAGAACTGCTTGATTTTGAAGCAAAAACAATTCATCGTCATCTAGGTTACAATTATGATGGTTCGTTTAATTTTGATGAGAAAAAGTTGTTGCCATTTGATTTGATTATTATTGATGAAGCATCAATGATTGATATGTTTCTAGCTAAAAAGCTATTTTCAGCAATTAATAATAAATGTCAGATAATTATTGTTGGTGATGTCGATCAACTACCAAGTGTTGGACCAGGGCAAGTGTTAGCAGACCTCTTGAAATCTGAACTAATTCCAGTTGTTGTTTTAACTGAAATCCACAGGCAAGCTAAAAACTCTAATATTGTTAAATTAGCACAAGCTGTTAATTTGCAAAAATTAACAAATAAAGATCTAAATACAGCAAATGATATGTTTTTATACCGCGCTTATGCAAAACAGATTATTGGAGTGGTGATAAAACAGGTGAAAGGTGCTTTAACAAAGGGTTATTCAATGATTGAAGATATTCAAATATTAGTTCCAATGTATAAAGGGGAACTAGGAATTGATAATTTTAATAAAGCTCTCCAAAATGAATTTAATCCAAACCAAAAAAACGGGATGAGCTACGGTGATAAAATATATTATGTAGGGGATAAGGTTATCCAATTAGTCAATGACCCAAAAAACTTGATTATGAATGGGGATATCGGTATTATTAAGTCAATCGGATATGATGCTAAAAACAATCAATATTTAGTTGTTTCATTTGATGATAATGATGTTATGTACCAAAAATCTGACCTTGAGGAACTGAATCTAGCTTATGCAATTAGTATTCATAAAGCGCAAGGTAGTGAATATAAGATTGTAATGTTACCAATGGTTA
>CAZDCS010000109.1:0-4220 GCA_964504015.1 uncultured Mariniplasma sp.
TATTATTTAAATGGCTTAAAATAAAAAGTCTGACCTGGATTAAGACTGAAATTTGAGTGTATATTTATATGATTCTTGTGGTAAAATGGAGTAAGGTTTATCAGAATTACTTAATTGACGTGCAAGGGGTCCCGAGTTCGATCCTCGGTAACTCCACCATTTTTTAGTAGAAAGGGTTTTTCATGAGCAAATTTATTAAAGTTTCGCAAGTGTTGAGAAAAACTAAGACAGAGACGATTATCAATATTGATAAGATTGTCTACATTGATTTAGAGGATAAACGAATTGCCTTTGCCTTTGATCAAGATTGTATTTGGGTTGATAAAGAGTCGATTGAAAAAATGCTTCAATATTTAGATATTGTTTGTTAAAAAATATAAAACAAAATATCATTTACCATTAACTAGATCAAAAATACTGTCTTGTAATTAATAATATAAGATAGTGTTTTTTTACCTATAAAAGCCAAAAGTGGTATAATAGAGGCACAAATTGAAAATGAGGTTTTCACATGTTTCTAATCACATATAAAGAAGTATTAACACCAACTGTTTCGCTAATTAAAATAAAAGCTCCTCAAATTGTTAAAAATGCTAAACCTGGTCAATTTGTTATTTTAAGAATTGATGAAAATGGTGAACGCATTCCAATGACTATTACGGAGGCCAATCACACCGATGGTACAATTACTATCATTTTTCAAGTCGTAGGTGCCACAACTAAAAAGCTCAATCAGTTAAATGCTGGTGATATGATCAAAGATTTTGTTGGACCCTTAGGCAAACCAACTAACCTTAAAGGAATTAAGAAAGTGATGGTTATTGGTGGCGGTGTTGGTTGCGCTATTGCTTATCCAATTGCAAAAGCTCTTTTTAAGCAAAAAGCAGATGTGCATTCAATTATTGGGTTTCGTAACAAAGACCTAGTTTTTCTCCAAGATCAGTTCAAACAAATAAGTTCTAAATTCTTCTTAATGACAGACGATGGGACAAAAGGTCAAAAGGGACTTGTAACAGATGCTCTAAGAAATCTATTAAAAAGTGGTGAAACATATGATGAGGTTATTGTGATTGGTCCTTTGCCAATGATGAAATATGTTTCTCTTTTAACAAAGAAATATAATATTAAAACAACTGTAAGTATGAACCCATTAATTATTGATGGAACCGGTATGTGTGGTGGTTGCCGCATAACTGTTGGTGATAAAGTTAAGTTTGCTTGTGTTGATGGTCCAGAGTTTGATGGTCATTTAGTTGATTTTGACGAAGCAATTAGACGAAACAAACAATATTATGACATTGAACAAAACCAAATGAGAAAAGTGTGCAGCTTGCTAAAGGAAAAACAAAATGATTAATAAGTCAAAAGTTAAAAACCAGATGCCAACACAAGAGCCTTTATTAAGAATTAATAACTTTAATGAGGTTTCTCTAGGCTATTCACAAGAACAAGCGATTGATGAAGCCAAAAGATGTCTCGACTGCAAGCATAAACCGTGCATTAGCGGTTGCCCTGTTGGTATTGATATACCTTTATTTATTAATAAAATTATTGAGGGCGAAACTGAACAAGCTTACAAAGTAATTCAACTATCGAGTTCACTTTCAGCTGTTTGTGGGCGTGTTTGTCCACAAGAAAACCAATGTGAAGCTGTCTGTGTCAGGGCATATAAAGGAGAAGCGGTAGCAATTGGAAGCTTAGAGCGCTTTGCTGCTGATTTTCACTTTGCAAATAAAAAAACAAAACCTAAAAAGCCTGTGTCTAATGGGCATAAGGTAGCAATTGTTGGATCAGGGCCATCAGGTTTGTCATGTGCTTATGATTTAGCACAAAAAGGGTATCAAGTTACTGTCTATGAGGCTCTTCACCGCCTAGGTGGGGTGTTGATCTATGGTATTCCAGAGTTTAGATTACCTAATGAAATAGTTGATGCAGAAATTGATGTGCTAAGAGATTTAGGTGTTGTCTTTAGGACTAATATTGTGATTGGCTCTACTTTAACACTAGATGACCTTTTTGCACAAGAATTCAAAGCTATCTTTTTAGGGACAGGCGCAGGGTTGCCTAAGTTTATGGGTATTCCTGGAGAAATGTTAAATGGTGTCTATTCCGCCAATGAATTTTTAACAAGAGTAAATTTAATGCAGGCTCATCACAGCGATAGTGATACGCCAATGCAAAGCTTAAATAAAGTAGTAGTAGTTGGTGGTGGTAATGTCGCACTAGATGCAGCACGAAGTGCTAAAAGGCTAGGTGCTAAACAAGTTATTATTTTATACAGAAGGTCAATAAGTGAATTACCAGCACGGGGAGAAGAAATTGAACATGCTCAAGAAGAAGGGGTTATTTTTGAGTTGTTGGCTAATCCAGTTGAAATAATTGGTAATGACAAAGGTTTTGTCACAAGTATGAAATGTGTTAAAATGGGTCTAGGGGAGATTGACAGTTCGGGGAGAAAAAGACCAATAGTCAAAATAGGGTCAGAGTTTCTAATTGATGTTGATACTGTGATTATGGCAATTGGAACAACACCAAATCCGTTAATCACCAACACAAACAAAGATATTGAAATTACAAGATGGGGAACTATTGTTACTAAAGATGATAGTGGACAAACAACAAAAGAATGTGTGTTTGCTGGTGGTGATGCCGTTAGTGGATCAGCAACAGTTATTCTAGCGATGGGTGCAGGGAGAAAATCTGCACAGGCAATAGAAAAAAAAATAAGAGGAGAAACAAACGAGTAAAAAGAACCTGTTTTTAATCGTACTATTAGCTATTTTTACAATTAGCATAGTGGTTATTATAGATTTAACATTACCACTATTTCCAGTTTATTTTGTTTTTTTGCTGAATTGATTTTTTCTTCCCATATAAAAATACCTCCAAAGTATCTTGCTATAATTAAACACTTATAATCTAATTGATTATTTTCTTTTTTTATAGTGTCTACTTTAGAGGTATCATATCATTTAATTGGGTTTGTTCCTTTTATCTTTGTAATGTTACTTTCTAACAGCTACCCTAATCTCAGAATGTTTATTATTGGCTTTGGCTTTTTCAATCTTTATTTATTAGTTGCTATAATCATTAAAATGCTACTAGCGAAAAACAAATCTTGTTTGAACGAACCAAAAGCTAGCACCACTTCCTAGATTCTATATACAAACTAAGTGTTTTTGATTATGGTTCAGACATCTAAACTTAGCGTTAATGATGATCAATTAGGGTAAAACTCTTCAATAGCGTCTTGCATTGTATCAACACTATCATCTAGTTGATCTAGGGGAGCAGTATAAACACCGAATAACACGATTACTAACCCAACAGCAATAAAGACCACTTTGTAGGGTAAGTTGTAACTGACTTTAGTTTCTTTGTTGCCTTTAAACCAGAGTTTGATCAACATTTTAACAAAATAGATCCCTTCGACTAAACTTGCAATTAAAATCACTCCAATAATAATAAATTGCTGATTGGTAGCTAGTCTAGTTAAATAATTTAATTTAATTGTAAAACCAACAAAAAGAGGCATCCCCGCAATACTTAGAGCAGCAATTGTAAAAGAGAGCCCCGCAATTTTATTTTTCTCAAATAACCCCTCAAGGGCGGTGAGTTCATCGTCTTTTGTTTTATCAACAGCCCTGTTAATTACTAAAAACATAACCATTTTGGCTAGTGCATTAGCAATAATTAAGTAAACAGCCCAGATAATAACACCATGCACAAACAATAAAACAACAATTGATGCTTGTGCGATACTACTAAAAAGCAAAATCTCGCGCGCCTTAGTTGTTGAAAATGCCATAGCTTCACCTAAAAAGATACCAGCCACTAATATAACAACAACAACAGTTAAAAGCGCACCTTCAAAAATTAATAAGTTTGTAATTACTCTGCCAAAAAAGAGGCTAATTGCTGCAGCATAAACGCTAGCAATCATCGGTCCACTTAAGGTGTTTGAATGCTTTAAAATACCCTTGACCCAAGAATTAAGCGGTAGTAGTTTTACCTTAACACCTAATCCAAGAAACATTAATAAAAATGGTAGTGAAAGGCTTTGAAAAGTAGCATCACTCATTTGAATTTCATTAGCTAGATCCATAAAGTTTAGCGTACCAAACATCGCATATAAAATAGTTAAGCCAAACAAGTATAAGCTAGTACCGATTGTTCCCATTATTAAGTAATTGAAAGTTGATAGTGGTTTTTTGTGTGAT
>CAZDCS010000110.1:0-4141 GCA_964504015.1 uncultured Mariniplasma sp.
AGGGTATGGACGAAAAAACAAGTAAGATTGTACAGGTTATTTAGGAACAAGCCCTTAGTCCGAGGAGGACGAGGACGAACAGCCTGAACGAGTCCTGACGACGGCGCTAGCCGAGTCGGGAGTCCGAGCAAGTCAGGAGTCCGAGAGGCTGACTCAGTCACTCAGTCACTAACACAATATTTAGCGAAGATAATTTGAGGGGTTTGTGCCAAAATATCTTCTAAATGCCTTTGTGAAATTACCTTGTTGGGCATAGCCAATCTCAGTGGCAACTTCTGCAACATTTTTTTCACCGCTTTTTAAAAGTTCCCTGCCTCGTTCGAGCCGATGAATTCGCAGATAGTCAAAGACACTGGTGCCGAAAATTTCCCGGAAACCTTGGGTTAACTTGCTTTTGTTGATACCAACTATGTTGGCTAACTCGAAGAGCGAAGGGGGAGTACTTCCTATATCATGGGTTAAAATGTCTTTGGCAGTTAAAACGCATTCAATATCACTTGATTGCAATCTGAAAACTCTACTATGACGCTTCTTATTGATACCTAATTGTGCTAGGCTATGTGCAATTAGCTCTAAGGTTTTGCCTTCTAGCCAGATTCGTTTTATATTGCCTTGGTAGGGGCAGTTGAATATTTCTCGCACAATCATTTTAGTTGCTATTGTCGTGAGTAGTGGCTGACAATAATGTTTTTCATTGTTTCCGTCTATAATATCGTGCATGTTTGCCGGGATGTAATCATACTGCTCTTCCATGAGGGTTTTAAGCAGGAAGGGTTCTAGGTAGATTGCCATAGTGCGTATGGGAACTTCGCCCCTATAATAGGATAGGCACTGGGACTTTGGTCTCCAGACTATATCACTTTGTTCCGGGGCAAAAATATAAACATCTCTACTGCCATCTCTATAATCAAAAGTGCACTCAACATTTCCGGAAATGGTAAAAATAACAGAAAATAAGGTATCTTCAGGCTCAGAAACAACTTTGATGCTTTCTCTAAGACAAAAATTGCCTATGCCCAGCATCAGACCCGGTCGGAACTTAATCACATACATAAATCCTTTGCCAAACTCATCTTGCACCTCCCAACACTTTTCAAAATTACTTTCATAATTTTGAAACTCTAACCCTGCAGAGAGGTCTTTGAACATTTTTCTGTGGTTGATTATTGTTGTTTTTCGCTGCACATACTCACCTCCCAAAAAAACCAAAAAACAAGGGCTGGTCTTAGTTTAATAAGGTATATAACCCCTTTACCAAACTCATCGAAGACATCCTAGTGCATTTCAAAAACATCTGTGCGATACCTTAATTTTTATTTTAGTGTACAACCGCATATTTCCCTTGCCAACTTTAGTTAGGTGACAAGGGGAATATGCGTATTTTCTTTCATGATAACTATTTTCATTTATACTTATTTTTATCATATTGTAAGCCTTTTGTCAAAGTTTTCACCAATTTTTTAGGGAGTGCGTATTCCGCTGGAATCGACCAGTGATTCCGGAATACGCAGGATAAGCTGATTTTAACCAAATAACCTCTTTTTCATCTCCACAGGAGTCATCTTAAAAGTATGCTTGAATGCATTATAAAAATTAATTCTGCTTTGATAACCGACATTTTTAGATATTTGAGTAATGTTTAGATCTGTTGTTTCTAGCAATAACAATGCTTTTTCCATTCTTGCCGTCTTTATATATTCACCTATGGTTTTCCCTGTTGCCTGTTTAAACATTAACTGTAATTTTTTCTTATTAACCTTAAGACATTTTGCTAAATCTTCAATAATAGGAGGATTAATTATATCTTTATGTATTATCTTTTTTGCTTCTTCCATCATGTTGTAATGTGCTTGGTTTAGCTTTAATATTTTATTTGTTCCTTGTCTTTTTGCATAATCAATGAGAATTGCCATTATTTCAAAAACCTTTGCTTTTAAGTAAAAGTCTAAAGCGTCTTTATGGAGTGTCATATGTTTGATGTCAAGGCATATTGCACCAATTTCAGGTATGGAAATATCTTTATTATTAAATGTATTAGCCAAATAATTCCACAAATGATTTTCGAAAGCAAGTCCATTTTTAATGAAGAAGTTTTCCCTAATAATGAAAGAACTTAAATTGTTAGGTTTATTAGCAGGACAAAAATGGTACCAAAGATTAGGAACATTATTGATGTAAAGAAAGGTTTTTTGAGAAGCCGTGTACATCTTTTGCTTTTCCTTGTAAAAAGATATATCTGTATGGTCTATAAAAGAAATTTGTATTCCTTTTTCTTTCAGATAAGTTCGCTCTAACCTATCTTTTAAAAAAGTAAGTCCGGAAATAGAGAGGTAGCATGTTTGTATATCCCCAATCACTTCCACTTTACCTTTGCCAATGTCAGCAGGTGGAATAAAAACGTGCCCATACTCACTTTTATATTTCTTCCACCCTTCGCTTTCCACATCCATTATATCATCAATACTATAATACTTTATCATTATAAACACTCCTGTCTTTTTTAGGGATACTTTGTATCGTTTAAGGTCAAATCCATCATTATAATTATATGCTTTTATCTTATTTTTTTCAAGTCCTTAATTCGATTGAATTTATATTTTATAGCGAATTACTCTCTGTTTTACAAGTAATATGTCTGTTTTGCCATTATTTCAAAGAATATGCCTATAATAATGCAAAAATATTTCTGATATTAAAAAACCACTCATTCAAATTTAAGATAAGATACCGGACAAATAGTATCAATATATGTCTAGTTTATATTGTTGACTGCGAATGAAAATCAGTTTATACTGTAACAAGTTAGCGTATGCTAATTAAATATCAAAGGAGGCAGGTTTAGCATGAAGAAAAAAAAGCAAGGAACAATAAGCAGGATTTTCAAAATGGCATCCTTAAGTCCAGCACCATATGCAGCAGGTGTTACCTTTTCTGTTGTGGGTGTCGTAACTTCGGTCGTTCCATTTTTCGGTATATATTTTATTGTAAGTCATTTACTTTTATCAGCTATAAACAATACGCAAATTTCATATGATATCGTTCAGTTTTGGGGTCTAGTTACAGTAGGCGGTGTTATAGTCGGTTTGATTTTTATACTAGCGGGAAGCTATATTTGTCATAGAATAGCCTTCAGGGTGTTATTTGGTTTACGTATGAAGATATTAAACCATATGGGAGCATTGGACTTAGGGTTCTATACTGGAAGTAGCAGTGGTGCAATGCACAAAATGATGGATAAGAATGTTGAAAAACTAGAAAGTTTTATTGCGCATATTTTCTCAGATGTCATAGGGGCGAGTGTGATTTTAATAATATTATTCCTATTTATGTTTAGTGTGAATGTTTTGCTTGCAAGCTTAACCATCTTATTAATTGTTATAGCTTTTGCTATTCAATTTTCAGTTTTTGGAGGAGAAAAAGGAAAGAGCCTTATTTCTGAATTAAACAATGCTGAAGCAAAAATGAATTCGGATTTTGCAGAATATACGGCGGGCATGGAAGAAGAAAAAATATTTGGAAACAACAAAAAAACATCGGGTAATGTATCTCAAACAGTTATGGCGTATGGTAAATGGACGGTTCAATCCTTTAAACGAATCAGTTTTGTGTTCAGTTCCTATCGAACCATTATCATGTCGTTGATAACATTTATTTTGGGGTATGCTACCATAGCTTTATTGAACTTTTCTATGGACACATCTTTTATTATTGAGGTTCTTATATTTATGATTGTAGTTCCTGCAATACAACCGCCGCTGCATGAACTTGTAGATGTAGGTGCGAATATCAGAGTCATATCCGTTCTTATGGATGATATTGATAACATATTTAATACGCAAAAGATGGTGCAGCCAAAGAACGGGAAAACCCCTCAAACCTATACAGTGCAGTTTGATGATGTTTCTTTTTCTTATCAAGATAATGCAGAAGAAGTTAGAAATATGGCATTAAAAGACTTATCAATTGTTATACCTCAAGGAGAAATGACAGCATTGATAGGACCATCTGGCGGAGGCAAATCTACTATAGGGCAACTTGTCTCAAGGTTTTGGGATGTAGATCAAGGAAAAATAACCATCGGTGGTATAGACATTAAAGATATTAAAACAAAAGACTTGATGAATTTGATATCCTTCGTCTT
>CAZDCS010000111.1:0-4066 GCA_964504015.1 uncultured Mariniplasma sp.
TCATAGTTAATAAAGCTAAAACCAGTGCCTTTGTCTAAAAATTTATTATAAGGGATAACAGTATCTTTTAGCCCTCCTGTTTGTCTAACTACAGGAAGAGCACCATATTTCATCGCGATCAGTTGACCTAAGCCACATGGTTCAAAAGCAGAAGGCATCATAAAGATATCGGTTGCTGCATAAACTTGATGCGCTGTTTTTTCATCAAAACCAATATAAGTAGCTACCTTATGTGGATATTTGTATGCTAGATAGCGGAAGAAATTTTGGAAATCATCAGCACCAGAACCCATTAGAATAAATCGAGCATCACTATATTTAACAACCTCTTCTAGTGTCTCAACCATTAAGTCAATACCCTTTTGTGTAGCTAGTCTTCCAATATAAGAAACCAAGGGGATATCTAGATCTAGGTTTAGCTTGAAATGCTTTAAGATATGTTCTTTATTTTTTCTTTTTCCAGCTACAAAATTACTGAGACCGTAATTCTGCACTAAAAACTTATCTGATAAGGGATCAAAGACTTCATCATCAATACCGTTGAGAATCCCTGAAAAATCATCTTTTCGTGACATTAAGGCTCCATCTAGAGAAAACCCAAAATCACTTGTTAATACTTCATTGCGGTAAGTTGGACTTACTGTATTAATTTTTGCTGCACGATAAATGCCAGCTTTTAAAAAGTTTACCCGGTCAAAATGGATGTAATCATAATTAAAGTCAGTATTGAATAAGGAACTTGCGTCTTTACCAAATGAGCCTTGGTATTCAAAATTATGAATCGTTAATAATGTGTGTATGCAGAAATACGAATCGTTAATACTACGGAAATGCTCATCGAGTAAATAAGGGATGATAGCGGTTTGCCAATCGTTAAGATGCATAATATGAGGATAGAAGTTAAAAACATCTAGGCCGCGTAAAATAGCATAACTAAAGCCGGCAAAACGATTATCATCATCATTATACCCATAGAGATTGTCCCGCTCAAAAAAAGAGCTGTTTTGAACAAAAATATAAGTTATATTTTGGTAGATTAACTCATAATAGTTAACCTTAGTCTCAATTGAACCAAACTTTAGGTTTGCTGAACCAACCAGTTTCATTTGATCATGATGTTTCTCTATCTTTTTATAATAGGGAGTGATAATTCTAACATCATGTCCGAGTTGAGCTAAAGACTTAGGCAAAAAAAGGGCCATATCAGCCAATCCGCCAGTTTTACTGAAAGGAAATGCTTCAGAACTACAAAATAGCACTTTCATTTTTGTCACCTTTTCCCTGGTATTTTAATTAAATAACGATTAGTTTAATTATACAATATGAGACCGGTTTTAGCAAATTGTAGCGAGGCAATTTGTTGAAGAACTTGAAAAGATGCCTCAATGTGATATAATTAAAATAAATAGTTTAGAAGGTGGACCTATGAAAAAAGAGAAATCATGTGGAGCTGTCATCTTTAGAAAACATCAAGATAAATATCAATATGTGCTAATCCAACAAAAATTTACGCTAGAATTCGGGTTTCCAAAAGGTCATATCGAGACAAATGAAACAGAGGTTATGACCGCAATTCGTGAAGTTAAAGAAGAGACAGGGTTAGAAGTAGAAATCTTTGATGATGCTCGTGAGGTAGCGCAATATTCACCAAGACCTGGTGTCTTAAAAAACGTTGTTTATTTTTTAGCAAGCGCAAAAACTGAATTTCTAAAAAAACAAGCAACCGAAATCAATGATGTTTTCTGGGTTGACGAAAAAAAAGTTATTGCGAAATTGAGTCACGTTAGCGATCAAAATGTTTTTAGAACGCTCGTTAAAAATATAAGATCAGGAAAAAACACTGAATGGATAAAAGACTAGAGGGATATCTAAAAACTAAAATAATTAAGCTTTATCAAATTTTTGATAAAGCACATCAAGAGAATCATATTTATCAAGTTATTGAGTCCTCATTAGAAATTTCTCAAAACTATGATGTTAGATATGATATGGTTTATACAATTGCTTGTTATCATGATATTGGTATGCAATATGGACGAAAAGATCATCATTTAACAGGTGGTCTATTCTTGTATAATGACAAACAGTTAAGACTTCACTTTACTGAAGAAAACATGCTATTAATGAAAGAAGCTATTGAAGATCACCGTGCATCTAGACAAGAGCACCCCAGAAGCATTTACGGCAAAATCATTGCTGAAGCTGACCGAGATATCGATCCAAAGCGTATTATTTTACGGACATCACAAGTTGCCTTAAGCAAAAAGCCTAACTCTGATAGTGCTCAGCATTTTGCTCAAGTCTATAAACATCTAGAAGAAAAATACGGGATTACAGGTTATCTTAAACTATGGTTAAAAACAAAAAGAAATCAAAATGGATTAGCTGAAATACAGAAACTTCTATCCAATAAACAAAAATTAAAATCAATTGTGGCTAGACACTACGTCAGCATAAAAAAAGGCAGTACTTAAATAAAAACTATTACCTAAACTCAAGATAAGCGATGATGGTTGCATTTGATGTGGATAAAGTTAATGTCGTAGCTCGAAAAACAGCTGAACAACCAGTGATTATTAACGTATAGGGCCGTTTTAATGTGAGGTGCATATCATATTCTCAAACCAGTCAAAGGGGCTTAGTTTGAGATATTTACAGGTATTTGACGTTTCTTGTTGGGAGTTATAAACCTTAAGCGACATATTGTGAAATTTCTTAGGCCAGTCTAGAAACCGGTTCTAACTTAAAAAAAACAAAAGGAGATGGATATGGCAGAGTGGGGAGTTATTAGTTATTTTTTATTAATTGGAGTATTAATGTTTGTTGGTAAAATCCTAAAGACCTGGGTGCCAGGGTTAAATAAAGTAGTTATTCCAACGGCACTGTTAGGTGGATTTATCGGTTTGGTTATTTCATTGGTTTTTGCACCAATAATTATTGGACAAGAAACGTTTATCGATACTGAAAAAATGGGTCATATTGTCTATCATGCTCTAGCGATTGGTTTTATAGCTTTAGCATTGAAGCGAGGTACAAATAAGGTAAGGAAAAAAATCTGGTCAACGGGAATGCTAATTACTAGTACTTATGCTTTGCAAGCTGTTATCGGTATTTTACTGATCTTTGTTTTCTTTAGTGATAGATTTCTTGGTTCAGGTCTCTTAGTTGCTTTAGGTTTTGGTCAAGGCCCAGGGCTTGCGATATCAATAGGGACCATGTGGAACCCTATGATAGAAGGAAGTGGTGCAACACTAGGAGTTGCTTATTCGTTTTTAGGTTTTGTTTTTGGCGGCACGGTTGGTGTGATACTTATTAATTTAATTAGCAAAAAGCGAGGTGTGGAAAAACCTAAAACCTATAATGAGCTTTCTGTCAATAAAACAACAGTTGAAATCGACACGATAAAAGAAATTAGTATCCTAGATGGTCTAACGACACAAAGTATTATAATATCAGTAATTTATGGTCTTGTCTTTTTGATCTTATATGCAGCAAACCAACTTCTAGGAACTCAAGGTATTGGTGGAACTGTCTTTGGAATACTAAGAGGGTTTAACTTTGTCCTAGGTATCTTGATTGCTCTAGTTTATAAAAATATTTTATACTATTTTGAGAAAAAAGGTAAAAACATTCGGTTTATGACTAACAACTATATTTTATCAAATATAGCATCAATGTCTTTTAATATTATGATTGCTGCATCAGTTTTAACAATCACATTGGACTTCCTAGCTTCTTACGGTGTACAATTAATCGTAACATCTATTGTTGCAGGCACAGTAACACTGTTTTATTTAAAATATATGACAAAACTTATCTATGATAAGCACAATGATGAATACTTTGTTGGATTGTTTGGAATGCTAACGGGAGTAGCGTCAACTGGAATAGCACTTTTAAAAGGTGTTGATCCAAACCTTGAAACTCCTGTTGCTGAAGAAATGGTATTGGGTTCTGGTACTGCTCTAACAATCGCATTACCACTGTTTGGAGTTCTGTTTATCCCTTCTTTAACCTATGACTTGCCAAATAAGGTTTTCTGGAATTGGATGGCACTATTAGGCTG
>CAZDCS010000112.1:0-4062 GCA_964504015.1 uncultured Mariniplasma sp.
ATCAATAACTCCATTGCCCGCTAAAATACCCATAATTGTGCGGCTCGTTACCGACTTACCGGAACCAGATTCACCAACTATAGCAAGAGTTTCCCCTTCAATGAGGTCAAATGACACACCTCTAACTGCCCTAACTAATCCATTTACTGTTTTAAAGGAAACCGTTAAATTTTGAACTGATAACTTAATATTTTTACTCATTATTTGGACCCCCTTAAGGAAGGATTAAATGCGTCTCTTAGTGCGTTACCAAACATATTAAATGAAATCATCAAGATTGCAATCAGAATAGCAGGGAACATGGTTAGATGTGGTTTTGATTGCAAGTGAAGTCTTCCATCTGATAGTAAAACACCAATAGATACTCCAGAAAACCGCAATCCGAAGAAATCAAAATGCTGTCCATGTCCGATACCAAACCCTAAAAATGATAGGGTTGCTTCAGTGAAAATAACTCCTGGCACCATTAATACACTTGCTGTGATAATTGTCCCTATCCCGTTTGGCAAGATATGTCTGAAAATAAGTCTTGAATCTTTTGCACCAAGTGTTCTAGCTGCTAAAACATATTCACGACCCTTAAAGCGGTAAAACTGCGTCCTAGTAAGATACCCTATGCCTATCCACCCAGCTATTATTAAGATTAGTATCAGTGTCCTAATACCTGTACCCAAAAACGCCGTAAAAATAGCTAGCATAACAAGCCACGGTACTCGCCCAAGTATCTCAGAAAAACGCTGTATTAATGCGTCTATAAAGCCCCCATAATAACCAGCAATAGCACCTATAATTATTCCAAGAGTAATATTGATAGTCGCTACGATAATACCTATTAGTAGTGATGTTCTAACACCAACAAATATTAATGAAAACAAATCGTGCCCTGCTGCTGAGGTTCCAAATAAGAAGAAAGGTAGTGTATCATATCCAGAAAATTTCATGTAGTTAATATCAACAATATAAGAGTGAAATGCTTCTCCTCCTACAATGACGGATTCTGTTTGACCATACAACCTTTCAATTGGACATGTATCTGCGAAAATACGACCTTCGGGATTATTTGGATCTATGACATATGAACATTTATCCCCATATTCTTCCATCAGAGCATTGAATTCGCTTGCCGGAAAAGCAGGAGTATGTAGGGTCCCGAATGCGCTTTCATAACTTAGATAAAGGAAATCTGCCATATAAAAAACGCCATTTTGACGATCAACAGTGCCGGCACCAGAAAAGATTGTATACTCAGAGAGCAAAAACCCTTCATCCATTTGGATTGGTTCTGTTTGTGAGTCATCTAAAAGTTTGATGCTGCTAATTGCGACAGTATCTCTAATTTCTTGTGATATAAATTCCAGTTTTATATGAGAACTAACAAAGTTTTCAATACCTAGAATCTCTAGCGGCTTAAATGAGTGTACCCCTGAATTATTTATCGTCGCTACTAAATCAAAGGAACCATCAAATTCACCTTGAATATATACATTAACTACTCCAACACCATCTTGACCAAACTCATAAATGTCTACCGTTAGAACCGGGTTGTTCAAATGATTAAAACTAAACCTCTCATTTGAAATGATTGAAACATTACTAGACCCTGCATCAACTCTAAGTACCGTTTCCCCGCCAATACAATCGATATTATCGACAGTACATGGTTCAGTGCGATTAATGAGTGTCCCTTCAACGATGAAGTCTTTGTCTACACCTCTTGGAAACCCAATACCTGTTACGGGATCTACTGTTTCTAGATCAACCGTTATACCTGTTCTAAAATCTCTACCGTCAAATATACCGATTTTCTCTAAAAGAGGAACTCTAGGTGGTAAATGAGATATTTGTGATTCTAACTCAGTAAAGTTTTTCGTGGTTACTACTGGAACAATAATCGCTAATAGAATTACAGAAAACAATATACAAGTAGCGATTACGTTTCCTCTGTTTTTACCAAAGCGGATCATCGCATCTTTAAAATAACCAATTGGTTTAGTGTCGAATCCTTGATCGTATATTTTATCCTTTAGCTGAGTAAAGTCAAAACTATCTGGTTTAATTTTAGTGTCATTTTTTTTCATCATTATCTCCTTCCCATTCTAATTCTTGGGTCAACAAGTCCAAACGATAAATCCACAAGAAGTACCGCGAACAGACTAATAATAGTATAAAAAGCTGTTGTTCCTAAAATCAGATTAAAGTCGAAATTACCAGGTATTATAGACCTTAAGAAGATCGTGCCTGTTCCTGGAATGGAATAAATAATCTCAATTATTACCGAACCACTTAACAAGCCCACAAATGAAAAAATAATTGTTGGTACTAAAGGAACCATCGAATTCCTCATCGCATGTCTAATAACAGCTTGAGTTCTCGTTAATCCCTTAGTACGTGCTAATAAAACAAAATCAGATGTTAATACTTCTGTCAACTCAGCTCTAGTAAATCTTGTCAAACCGGCTATCGCGGTAAATGATACTCCTAAAACAGGTAAAATCATCCCCGTAATTTGAATCATTCCAACGCGATCTCTAGCTGGAAATTGCCTCGGAACCCACTCTAAATGAAATCCAAATGTCATTACCATAACGGTCATAACAACAAAACTAGGGATTGCGATAAAAACCATTACGCCAAATGATATTGCGTTATCGGTTGCTGTATCCTTTTTAAGAGCAGCAATAACACCAAGCGTAAAGCCAATTGGTATATAAAAAATAAGCGCAATCAAGTTCAACCTCAAGGTGACTGGTATTCTCGAAGCCAATATATCAAACACCCCAACATTGGGCTGCACCCTGGTTGATAAACCCCAATTCCAATCTACCACAATGTTTCTCACCCAATGAAAATATTGGACTGAAACAGGAACCGGCTCAAAAATACGGAATTGATGCCCCTCATCCACATAATGAAAACCATCCCGTTGTTCTATGGTCTCATTTCTTAACCCTAAAATGATCTCTGGGTCTGTTTCAAGTCTGACCGTCATAAACCCATCTATTACTTGTCTAGCAAAAAAAATCTCTCGTTGATCCTCAGTAACCGGGTGATGCTCAGGTGCAAATTTAAGAATTACGAAATTTAATGATAATATAATCACCAAGGTAATAAAAACCCAAATAGATCTTATAATAGAATATTTTAACATATGTGATTTTTGTACAATAACACAACATTCATTTACTATACTTCCTTTCTTATTTATCGTTATTTTTACACTAGAAGTTTTCAGTGCGTTCCCCGAATAACTCCTACTCTAAAAATATATTATCCTCGTGAAAATTACCTACTCTTAACCACTCATTAAAAAACCAACACTTTGACTTGATTTTAAACTTCTTCATACTAAAAAAATAGATAAAGCGGGCCTCTAGTTTGAGAGCTAGATGGCCCACTTTATTAATACTATCAATTAAATATTTATATTACTCAGCAGTTTTCTCTGTAGTAATATCTACAACATGATCAGAGCCGTCATCAAAAGTAAATACTAATTGATAATCAGTGTCTGCAGTTAAGCCGGTCACTGTTACAGCTGCTAAGTCAGTAAAATCAACTACAGCCCCTGTTACAACTTCCCATGCTTCTGATGTTTCATTATAAACTTTAACTTCAACATTTGTTACTACTACAGTGTATGGACCAGTTTCATATACAACTTCAATAGTTGCAGTTGTTTCTGTCATAACAACAGTAGTATCAATCAAAGCATAAGTCGTAACATCGATAATATCATCAAAGCCATCATCGAAATCAAACAATAGTCTATAACTAGTTTCCGGATCTAAACCAGATACTATTATAGCTGCTAAATCAGTAAAGTCAACTACAGCTCCCGCTACAATTCCCCACTCTTCAGCGGTTGCATCGTAAACAAATACTCTAACATCTGTAAGTATCCGAGTTACCGGATCATCTGTAAGTACTAATTCAATAGTTGCAGTTCCAGTCGTCATATCAACAGTGGTTTGATCATCGGTAACATCAATTATTCTAGGTTGCTCCCACCATGAAGAGATAGACTGACCTTCACGATCAGGATCTATAGCATAACCGAAATTG
>CAZDCS010000113.1:0-4038 GCA_964504015.1 uncultured Mariniplasma sp.
TTGAAAACAGATGGGAAGAGCATTTTGGTTCCCTTTATTAGTCAATTTGTTGCTCAAGTTTTAGATGATAAAATTATTATTACTCCAATTGAGGGATTACTATGATAATTGATATAGTTACAATTTTCCCTGAGTTTTTCGATACTTTCACAAAAACTTCAATTATTAAAAGAGCTATTGAGCAAAAAAGAGTAAAGATTAGATTGCATCAAATTAGAGATTATAGTCACAATAAGCACCGTAATATTGATGATACACCATATGGTGGTGGTGCAGGTATGTTAATGACTTTCCCACCTTTTTATGATGTGATAGAAAAACTAAGGACTGATAGATCATTGGTTGTTCTATTGTCTCCGCAAGGGGAATTATTCAATCAAAAAACAGCCACTAAATTTATTGAAAGACAACATTTGATTTTGTTATGTGGGCATTATGAAGGAATCGATGCTCGGATTGAAGCATTAATAGATTTAGAGATATCAATTGGTAATTATGTTTTGACAGGTGGTGAAATACCAGCAATGATTATTGCTGATGCTGTAACAAGGTTAATTCCTGGTGTAATCCATGAGAACTCGGCTAAAGAAGATAGTTTGCAAAATGGATGGTTGAAATATCCGCAATATACTAAGCCTGAAGAATATAAAGGTTATAGTGTCCCAGAAATTTTGTTATCGGGGCATCATGAAAAGATTGCTTTGTGGAGGAAACAACAGCAAATGAAAACAACGCTAGTCAAGCGAAGTGATTTAATTGACAATATTAAACTAACAAAAGAAGAAAAAGAGTTCTTAGTCTCGTGTAAGAATAATAAAAGCAACGAATAATGGCCTTTCTCTAGATAGAGGGGCTCTTACTTTTTGGAGTCTAGTATTTAGAAATGACTTGAAAAAAAAGAGGATTAATATTATAATAAGTGTAGATATCACAATCTATATTTAAAAGGAAGGAAACACTATGGGATATATCAAAAAAATCGCTAAAAAAACAAAATCTATTGAGTTTGTTTTAGTCTTTTTAATTGTTTTTGGTTTAGACCTTGTTTTTCTTTTAAGATATGGTCTTGGTGTTTCGCTAGATTATGTTGTTATAGTTTTTTTTAATATTGCTCTCATCGTATCTATTATTACGTTTATCAAAACAAATAAGCATCGATACCGTGCTTATTTGAGCTATCTAATCTTAATATTTGTTTTCTTTGTGGTTGACAGCACTTTGTATTTTTTCAAAGAAGATGTGACGTCGATTACTATGTTGCTAGAGTCTTTTAGAGATACAATGCGCATAGGGTTAAAATATAACCCATTGGCTCCTTATGGAGTTTTTGTATGGATGGGTATTATAGGTGTTTTTTCTTTATCACTTATTGGACTTAGGAGTGTTGTTATGAATAACACTCAACAACAACAACCTTTAGTGGTAAGAAGCACTTCTTTTTTACTTTTTGCAGTGCTCGGGTTGCTTTTTAGTCCGCAAATACTTGATGAAAGTGAATACTTGGCATTTAGAAATCCGGCCGATAAAATCCTTTTTGTACAAGAGTTTGGATCTTCTACTTACCATAAAAGGGATATAGCTGATTTCGCTGTTAATTTAGTGAGACCGTTGTTTCAAGATGTTGAATATGAACAATATATTACTGCAGGTTTTGATGGAGAAGTTGCGGATAAATCACCATTTTTTGCCGACTTCAAAAACAAAAATGTAATTATGATTATGTGTGAGACTTGTGAACAGTATGCTTTTTCACCAGAACATACGCCAAATTACTACAGACTTCTAGATAAAGGGACTTATTTTGACAATTTTTATTCAGCAGCTAAAAGCAACTACACATATGATGCTGAATTTAAGTCTTTAACTTCAATGATGTATTTCCAAAAAGATAATTATATGTATAGTTTTGCTGATAATATATTCAATAATGCTTTGCCGCATGTTTTAAGTGAGCATGGTTATTCAGTAAATGCTTTTCACAACTTTTACCGAACTTTTTTTAACCGAGATGTCATTTATTATAATATGGGATTTGATAATTACTATGCACCTGAAGAACTATATTTAGAAGAAGGTGCTACTTGGCCCCTAGATTCGGTGATGTTTGAACAAATGAAAGATTTGATTGCTCCGGTTCAAGAGAACCCGTTTTTCTCTTTTATCATTACTGTCACACCACACGGGCCACATAACGAGTACCGTGAGGAACTTAGAGAACATTATAACCTACTTGCTTTAGATGAAAGTTATGATGAAGCAGAATTAGAACTATTAACAATAAAAGCTGCGCAAATGGACTTTGATAAAGGGTTGGGTATCTTACTTGATGACTTAGAGAATAAAGGGTTGATTAAAGAAACAATTATTTTATTATATAGTGACCACAAAAACTATTCGAGCTATGAGATAACACAAAAGTATACACCTAATAGTGAAGTGCAATTCGAGACTGATAAAGTGCCGTTTATCGTCTATGCTTACGGGATTACACCAGGAATATCAACTATCTTAAGCTCACATTATGATGTAACACCAACGGTATTAGATTTATTGGGTATCTCCTATATTCAAGATTATTATTATGGGCAAAGTGTCTTTTTAGAGAGTAGAGAGAATAGACCAATTATTCTAGGTTTTACGAGTTGGATAGGCAATGATAGTATTGTCTTTCGTAAAGAAATACTAAAGGGCAATGATGATTTTGATGACTTTATGAAAAGAAGACTAGAAATTTATCACATAATAAATTTATATGAGAAAATTTTTCGAGATGATTTTTTTAACGGCAGAAAAACATATGTAGAAAATTCATAAAAATCAATGAAAAAGTTGCAAGTTTATGATAACTTTGTTATAATAATAAAGCCGTAACAAATTAGCACAATGGTCCGCTGATTTTTAATCAAGAACATTGGAAGAAAGAGAGTGAGCCAAACATGTCAAGATTAAAAGGGCAAGAACTGATCGAATCGATTACTAGTTCTTACATTAAGGAAGTTCCTGATTTAAATCCAGGAGATACAGTTAAAGTGTATGTCAAGATTAAAGAGGGAAGTCGTGAGCGTCTTCAATTATTTGAAGGACTTGTTATTAAAAGACAAGGTAGAGGAGTTTCTGAAACGTTTACAGTAAGAAAAATGTCTTATGGTATTGGTGTAGAACGTACTTTTCCAATAAATTCACCAGCAATTGACCATATTGATATTGCACGCAGAGGTAAAGTTAGACGGGCTAAGTTACATTATATCCGCACGCTATCTGCTAAAGCATCAAGAATTAAAGAAAAACGGTAACTAATGAAAAAACACTCTATACAGAGTGTTTTTTTTATCATTTCTTCAGATAATAAACAACGGAAATAGTGCTGGCAGATAGTATAGCAAAAACAATTGTGGTGAAGGAAACGCCTTCAGTTGAATTCTTCATATTGAGTATTGTCTCGGGCATATTGATTAAGATGATGTCAACTTCGTTATGTAGTATATTAGCATTAGTTTTAGTTAAAGTCAGATCATATTGTTTATCACTACTTAGAATTACTGCGAAAATATTTCCATCTAAGTTATCATATTCTTTTTAGAAGGTCCTAAAGCATTTATAATAATATCTTACTAATGAAGAATGGGCTGTATTCCAAGCTACTAGAACTGATGCTAGATATGATATGGCACGTAGTGCTGGCTAATTGACTTTATGAATCCATCTAGTATGATTGGTATTTTCGTTCCAGAGAATACTTACAATGATCCAGATTATGATAGAGATGAATTTGTAGATTCGATGAATGATGCGAAAAACGCAACCTCTTCAGCTGCTCACTTTGCAGCATTATATGCAGCTCACGAAATATTTATGACAGATATGCCTGTAATTCCGATTTATCATTATAATGATTCAATGCTTGTTTCATCACATTTAACAGGATGGTCAAGAAGTGTCCTTGGTTCTATTGATTTTTCAACAGCAACCATAGATAGACCTTCATACGAAGAAGATAATTTATTTGACATGATAGGAGCTAGAGCGTATTCAAGTTTG
>CAZDCS010000114.1:0-3967 GCA_964504015.1 uncultured Mariniplasma sp.
GCTAATTGTTATTGTTGTCTCATCTGTTCGCTTAAGAATAAAAACCTTGTTAAAATCATCTCTTCTTTCGACAGTAAAACTATCTAATAGTTTAACTTTTTCTTGTTTCATATAATCTAGAAGAGGTCTGTAATCGGTAACTCTTTTAATTGAAATTTTTGCGCCAACACTGCAATCTAATAAACTATTATATGTGACATTTTCAATATTACCATCTAAGTCTGGTATTGGGTTACCATATGTGCAATATTTTGGTCTCCCAATATACTTATACAGTTTCTCAACTACAAGATTGCTTGCCGAGTGTTCTAGATTCTCTGCTTCCTGGTGAATTAGTGACCAGTCAAGTTCTAATTCTTGTGCTAAAAAGACTTCCCATATCCGGTGGGCTCTAACCATTCTAAGAGCTTCT
Source organism: uncultured Mariniplasma sp. (assembly GCA_964504015.1). Classification (GTDB taxonomy): domain Bacteria; phylum Bacillota_I; class Bacilli_A; order Acholeplasmatales; family Acholeplasmataceae; genus Peloplasma. The sequence continues at coordinate 413 of CAZDCS010000114.1, forward strand.
GTTTTGCCTTTTTTTGTTAATCTAACACCTTTATAAGGTGTATATACTAAAAATAGTTTTTCTTCTAGTTTCTTTACCATCTCTAAGACACTTTGTGTTGTATAGGAAAAATAGGCAACAATATCGCCAGTTTTAATAAATTTATCAGAGCTCTTTTCAGATAGTTCATAAATCAATTTAATATAATCTTCTTCTGATGTTCTCATTATATAACCCTTTCTGCACTAATCAATCTTGCTTTTATTGCGTTTTATAAATTGCAGTCCTGCTTTAGATAGCTCTAGTTTATCACCGTTTTTTAAAATAAGTTTTTTTCGCTTTGCATAGATTAAAATATTTTTAAGCCGCACAACAGACCATTTTAGTTCTAGGTTCATCGTTGTTAGCGAAATTTCTTTTCTTAGTTTTTCATCGTGTTGATGCGAGTAGACATGATAAACAAGGTTAAGCAAGTGGAAATCTTTTCGTTGTCCTTTTTTTCGAATATAGTTGGCTATTAGCCCTTTTTTAGGCGCGAATAATAATGAAATCAAAAAGACAACTAGAGTGATTGAAGCAATCGCCCCAGATGTGTTTATATCAAGTGAAAGGGCAAGGAAGTAGCCAATCACAGCATTTATTATGCCAATCATCGCTGCATAAACAAAAGTTTGAGCAAGATTCTTGGAAACTAATAACGCAGTTATCGCAGGTCCAATCATTAAGGCAACAACTAAAATTGATCCCACAGCATCAAAAGCAGCAACTGCAGTAAGCGATACTAGAGTCATTACTAAATAGTGTATAATCGTAACAGAAAAACCTAGTGTAAGAGCTAGTGCTGGATCAAAGATTATTATTTTTATCTCTTTATAAAATAATGTTATCACACTAATAACAATAACACATATAATAAGCATTAAATAGATTAGTCTCGCTCCAATATCAACACCAAACAAACTTACCCGCTGAAAGATCGCAAATTCCAAATTACCTAACAAGACAGCGTCAACATCAAGATGAGTATCTCTAAATTGAGTGCTAATTAAAACGATTGCAATACTAAATAGTAAGGTAAAGACAACACCTGTAGCCGCACCTTCGTTAGTCTTTTTTGTTTTAACTAATACTTCAACTAAGTAAACTGTTACTAAACCCATTAGGGTTGCTCCAACAATTAAAAAGGGTGAGGACAGGTCTGGAACAATAAAAAAAGCTAGAACAATACCTAATAAGACGGTGTGACTAATCGCATCACTCATCATTGACATCTTGCGAAGAACTAAGATTACGCCAACAACAGAGCAAGCAATTGAAGTCAAAATGGCAATCATTAAAATTTCAATATTCATATTTGTCGCCTCCAAGTAAGGATTTGACTAACAAATCACCTTGCGCAGTAAGTTGGATCTTCTTCTCGCTTAGATCAATTAATGCTTCTTCTTCCAAGTTGGCAAGTTCTAATTTAGTAAGCATTTGGTCTGAATTACCGACATATAAATGGATTAATGGTTTATATCTAATTAATTTTTTCTTATAATCTCTACTTTTGATGCTTTGAAAAACCAACCCTCTAGTAGGGGCAAAAAGTAGAGATACAATCATAATTAAACTTAAGACAATAACAACAACCGGACCTGTTGGTAGATTGGCCTGGTTAGCACTAATGGTCGTCCCTACCGCCCCTGATACCATACCAAAGATAGCAGCAATAACTACATTTAACGATAACTTATTGCTCCATTGCCTTGAGGCAACTCCGGGAATGATCAAAAGGGCGCTCATTAAAATAACTCCTACCATCCTAATTCCAATTACAACAACAACAATTACCATAAGTGAAATTATAGTATTAATTATTTTTGCTGAAAAGCCAAGAGATTGAAAATGTTCCTTGTTAAAGACAACATGTTTAATCTCTTTCCAAAAGATAAACATACAAATTAAAACAATAAAAGCGATAAGACTAACTGTGATAACATCTGAGATTATCATTGTTGCTGCTTGGCCAAAGATGAATTTATTAAGTCCAGCTTGAGCAGCATCACCACTTCCTTGAATTAAAACTAGCAAGACTTGGCCAATTCCAAAAAAACTGGAAAGCACTAAAGCCATAATAGCATCATATTTTATTTTTGAGTACTTCTTGATCAAAGTTAGAAGTGCCATTGCTAAAAGCGAGAAGAAAAACGCACCTAATAGTAGAACAGAAATAGCTTTATCTCCTGTTATTATAAAAGCTAGGACAACACCAGGAAGTGTTGCGTGCGAAAGCACATCACCGACAAGTGCTTGTTTTCTAAGAATAAAAATGGTGCCTATTGCCCCGCTAGCAAGACCTAAGAAGATAGTTCCTGCTATAACCACTAATAAAGTGTGGTTTTGAGCAATAAAATCACTCACCTTGTTCACCTTGTGCTATGTAAAACAGATTTGTTTTATATGTTTTTTTGATATTTTCTTTAGTAAATACTTTATCTACCGGACCATGAGCAATAACCTTTAAGTTCAGCATTGTCACCCAATCAAAATAATCAGGAACAGTTTCTAGATCGTGATGAACGACAATAACAGTCTTATTTCTTCTTTTTAGTTCTTTAAGCAATAAAACAATTGCTTTTTCTGTTTTAATATCCACACCTTGAAAAGGTTCATCCATAAAATAAATATTAGCATCTTGCACTAAAGCACGAGCTATAAAAACTCTTTGTTGCTGGCCACCTGATAATTCTGAAATCTGGCGACTTTCATAACGCTCCATTCCAACTTTTGTTAAAGCTTCAATGCTTAATTTTCTTTCTTTTTTTGAAGGTCTTTTAAACCAACCCAAATGTCCATATGTCCCCATCATTACGACATCAATTACTGTGGTTGGAAAATCCCAATCAACTGATCCTCTTTGAGGAACATAAGATATTTGTTTGCGCATTAGTTCATAGGGGTGTGAATGAAAGGTTATATGACCAGAAACTGGTTTTATTAGTTTTAGGGCTGCTTTAATTAAAGTAGTTTTCCCAGCTCCATTAGGACCAACCAGAGCTACCCTGTCACCCCAATTAATCTCAAAATTAGCTCCTGCAAAGACCTCCTGGTCTCCAAAGGATTTAGCAATCTGCTCAAAAGCTACCACCATCCTACCACTGCGCCCAGCAAATCCGAAATTTAAATGCATCCCTTTATCTTGCCGCAAAGAGGTAGCTGGCAGCATCTTTTCCAGGCGTTTCTCCCGGCTGCGTGCCTGACGCTTTGTTCTCGAGTCTGCTGTAGCTGTGCGAATAAAGGCTTGCTCTTTCCTGATAACTCTCTGCTGCTTTTTATAAGCCTTCTCCTCAGTAACTTCCTCAATCTGCTTTTGCCTGACATAGGCCTCGTAGTTACCACGGTAACTTTTGAGTTCTTTTTCATCCAACAACAAAATCCTGGCAACCACCCGGTTCAAAAAATAGCGGTCATGAGAAACCACCAGGAGAGATCCTGTCCAGCTGCGCAGGTAGCTCTCCAGCCATTCCACAGTATCTACGTCCAGGTAGTTAGTAGGCTCGTCCAAAATAAGCAGTGTAGGATTTTTAAGAAGCA
>CAZDCS010000115.1:0-3948 GCA_964504015.1 uncultured Mariniplasma sp.
TATTGCTTCATCATTGACTTGCATCCATTTAATAAGGTATAATGAGAAAGTACGTTATATAAAAGACAATTTGAAAAAAAGAATTGTTTAAAAAAATTTAATATGGAGGTGTTAAAATGTTACCATTAGTAGCATTTGCTGTTGTAGAGGCAGCCATCTCCGTTTTACTAGCCATTATTGGTTTTACTGGCGGGTATTTCATTCGTGTTTGGCAACATGAAAGAAATCTTAGAACCAGTCGTAACGTGGTCCAAAAAATTGTTGAAGATGGAAAAAAAGAAGCAGAAAAAGCAAAAAGAGAAAGTGTATTAGAAGCAAAACAAGAAATTTTCGCATTGCGCAAAGATTTTGATCGCGATGTACGTGAGCGTAGACAAATCGTTCTCACCCTTGAAAACAAGACCACACAGCGCGAAGACATGTTAAATCGTCGTGCGGTTCATCTTGATAAGCGAGAAGAAACACTTGGGCTTCGTGAAGATAGACTTGATTCAAAGAAAGAACAACTTGAACAATTGAATAGTAAAGCGGAAGAAGTCTTAAGGCAGCAAGAAATTAAATTGATAGAAGTCTCTGGTCTTAGTCAAGACCAAGCAAAAGAGATTATTATGGCTAAAATACAAGATGAGATGTCAGATGAAATAGCTATCTTTATCAAAGATGAAGAAGAAAAGGCTAAAAGCGAAGTAAAATCACGTTCAATAGAATTGTTGTCTCTTGCTATCCAAAAATATGCAAGTGAAACAACAACGGAAAGAACTGTGTCGGTAGTGACTCTACCAAATGACGAAATGAAAGGTCGTATTATTGGGCGCGAAGGAAGGAATATTCGCACCATAGAGGCATTGACGGGTGTTGACCTTATTATTGATGATACTCCAGAAGCAGTCGTGCTCAGTGGGTTTGATCCGATTAGAAGAGAAATTGCCAAACGTGCACTAACCACGTTAGTATCTGATGGTCGTATTCACCCAGGACGTATCGAAGAAGTAGTTGAAAAAGCGAGAATCGAAGTGGATTCATTCATTCGGGAAGCTGGAGAAGATGCTGTCTTTACGACAGGTATTGGACGGCTCCACCCTGATTTAGTGAAATTGCTTGGAAGACTTAAATTTAGAACAAGTTATGGTCAAAATGTTTTAAAGCATTCAATTGAAACCGCATTTTTAGCTGGTAAGTTAGCAGTTGAAATAGGTGAAAATGAAATGCTAGCACGTCGTGCTGGATTAATTCATGATATTGGAAAAGCAGTCGATCATGAAGTTGAAGGTGGACATGTCGAAATTGGTGTGAATATTGTCAAACGTTATAAAGAACCAAAAGAAGTGATTGATGCTATTGCATCACATCACGGTGATAAGGAACCAGAGAGTGTAATAGCTGTTTTGGTTGCTGCTGCTGATGCCCTAAGCGCTGCGCGCCCAGGAGCAAGAAGCGAATCAATGGAAAACTATATCAAACGCTTAGAACAATTAGAAGCCATTGCCAATGAGATTCCTGGCGTAGATAAATCATTTGCGATCCAAGCTGGTCGCGAGATAAGAGTTATTGTCAAATCTGATCAAATTGATGATTTATCGACATTTAAGGTTGCGCGTGAAATCAAAGAAAAAATTGAGGGAAGTATGACTTATCCTGGAACAATTAAGGTGACAGTTATTCGCGAAACACGAGCAACAGACACTGCAAAATAAGAGGCTTAGGCCTCTTTTTGTTAGAAAGAAGGATTGAGATGAAAATTTTATTTATTGGTGACGTTTTTGGGGCACCTGGACTAGAGATGATTAGTGATAACCTAGATGAACTTAAACAGTTACACCGCCCTAACTTGATCATTGTTAATGCAGAGAATGCAGCTAATGGAAGAGGAATTAATTTAAAGATCTATAAGAAACTGATGAGTCTAGGTGTTCATGTGATTACGATGGGTAACTGGGTGTGGGGTAATAAAGAGATTTATAATTTTATTGATGATTCTAATATTGTACGCCCGCTTAACTTTTGTAATGCTCCGGGCAAAGGGTTTTTAACGATGAATTATAATGGTCAAAAAGTTTTAATTATTAATGCTGTTGGTCGAACTTCAATGAACCCTAATGTTTCTAATCCTTTTACAGATATTGCCGATGTTATTAAAAAACAAGAAGCGGATTATATTTTTATTGATTTTCATGCAGAAACAACAAGTGAAAAAGTAGCTTTAGGACACTATCTAGATGGTGTAGCAGATGTTATCGTTGGAACGCACACGCATGTGCAAACAGCTGATGAACGGGTTTTGCCAAAAGGAACACTCTACATAACAGATGTAGGAATGACTGGTCCGCTTAATGGTATTATCGGTGTTAAACAAGAAGTTGTGCTAGACCGATTTTTAAATGGTTTTTCGATGCCAAATGAAGTAGCGAACGGAGCTAGACAATTAAATGCTGTTATTATTGATTTAGCTAAAAAGAAAATCAAGAGAATTCATATTGAAAGTGAATCAGTAACATAAAATAGGTGAAGATCATGAAAAAAGTTGATGTTAGTAAATATTTTAAACCAGATTTGAAAAAAGCTCGAAAAAGAAGCAAGAATCTTATTGATAACCTGCGCTTTAGCTTAAGTGATGCTCATCAAAAAATAGGAATCAATAAAAACTATCAAATCTATACGTATGGCTGCCAAGGAAATGTGGCTGATAGTGAAACAATGGCAGGTATTTTAGAATTGATGGGTTTTTCTAAAACATTTTCAGATGAAGAAAGTGATATTATTATAATTAATACTTGTGCAATTCGAGAGAATGCTGAAAACCGTATTTGGGGTGAAATAGGAAGATTAAAAGCTTATAAAAGAAACAATCCAGATCTGATTTTAGGTCTTGCAGGCTGCATGCCTCAAGAAGAAAACGTTGTTGAGCGCGTTCTTAGAACTTATCATCATGTTGATATCATTTTTGGAACACATAATATTCATAAACTAGCCCAATATATTGAGACAGCTATGTTTAGTAAACAAAGAGTTGTCGAAGTGTTCTCCCAAGAAGGGGCAATTATTGAAAACTTACCCAAAACAAGAAATCATAAATTTAAAGCATGGGTTAATATTATGTTTGGGTGTGATGAGTTTTGTACTTATTGCATTGTCCCATATACAAGAGGAAAAGAAAGGTCACGCGCCAAGCAAGATATTATTGATGAGATTAAAGAACTTGTTGGACTAGGGTACAAAGAAGTAACGCTCTTAGGACAAAATGTTAATGCTTATGGTAAAGATTTAAAAGATCAAGACTATACCTTTGGGGATTTATTAAATGATCTTGATAAAACAGGGATTAAAAGAATTCGCTTTGTAACAAGTCACCCTCACGACCTCGATATTAAAACGATGCACGCTATTAAGAATGGTGAACACATTATGCCTTTTTTTCATTTACCAGTGCAATCAGGCAGCAATAAAATATTAAAGAAAATGAATCGTCACTATACAAAAGAAAGTTACTTAAAAGTAGTGAAACAGTTAAAAGAAATTGTCCCAGGCATTAGCATCACCACTGATATTATTGTTGGATTTCCAGGTGAGACACAAGCAGACTTTCAAGAAACATTAGATTTAGTTGAACAAGTAGACTTTGAGGGAGCATTTACCTTTCTCTTTTCTAAAAGAGAGGGAACGCCTGCAGCTAAATACCTAGACGATAATGATAATGAGACTAAAAAACAAAGGCTCTATTCACTCAATGAAAAAATAAATGCAGGTTATCTAAGAGGTAACCAAAGGTTTGAAGGCCAAATAGTAAAAGTTTTAGTTGATGGAGCATCAAAGAAAAACGAAAAAGTTCTCTCAGGGTATACTGAGCATAACAAATTAATCAACTTTGAAGGGGATCCTTGTTTAATTGGGAAACTGGTTAATGTCAAAGTAACAGCTGTTAAAACCTGGTTTTTAATTGGTGAGCTAAAA
>CAZDCS010000116.1:0-1312 GCA_964504015.1 uncultured Mariniplasma sp.
CAAACTCACTTTAAATGAGACGCAGTAATCAAGGTTTTCAAAAAATTCTTTAGTATTAAAACCGTTTTCAATCATATGTAGCGCTTTTTCTTTTGTTATAAGGAAGTGATTCTCATAAGCTTCACGCTCGCCTTGGCTTTTTAAAGTTAATTTATAACGACCCTCACCTTTTTGTCTAATGCGTAGGCCGATATGCTTTTTGTTTAGGGAAAAATCAGCAGTATCAAAATAATAATTTGTCTGTTTAAAAATATTATTTTCTAGGTTGAAAAGATGGAGTAATTCTTGATATTTAGCGGCAGTTATTTCTGTTTTAAATTCGATTTCAATATTTCTATGCATTAAGCTCACCTTTTCTAAAATAGTTTTCCTTAGCATTCACTATATTATATCAAATTGACTTACTAAAGGAAAGGAAAAACGTTTACATTATTGACTTAAGTCATTAATAGTTGTTTTTAGCAAATAAAGTGGTAAAATTAGAGTATAGAAACAACCTAGGAGGAAGTAGATATGGCTATAAAGGTAGCAATTAATGGCTTTGGACGTATTGGTCGTTTAAGTTATAGATTAATGGCAGATGATCCAAGATTTGATGTAGTGGGGATTAATGATTTAACGGATGCGGAGACATTAGCGTATTTATTAAAATATGATACTGCTCAATGGAACTATAAATTAGATGCAATCAAATATGAAGGTTCTAATTTAGTTGTAGACGGGAAAAGAATTCCTATCTATAGTGAAAGAGACCCTAAAGCATTACCGTGGAAAAAGCTTGAGGTTGATATTGTGTTAGAGTGTACAGGGCTGTTTGCTGATGAAGTGAAAGCTGGCTGGCATTTAGAAGCGGGAGCTAAAAAGGTTGTTATCAGTGCTCCGGCGAAGGGGACTGTTAAGACAATTGTTTATAATGTTAATGATGATATACTTGATGGATCAGAAGATATTATTAGTGCAGCATCGTGTACTACTAACTGTTTAGCACCAATTGCTAAAGTGTTAGATGATAATTTTGGGGTTGTTGGTGGTTTTATGACAACAGTTCATGCCTATACTTCAGACCAAGCATTAATTGATCAACCACATGCAAAAGGCATTTTCGCAAGACGTGGTCGTGCAGCAGCACAAAATATCGTTCCAAGTTCAACAGGAGCAGCTAAAGCACTAGGTCTTGTCTTACCTCAATTAAAAGGAAAATTAGACGGGACTGCTCTAAGAGTTCCAACAATTTCAGGCTCATTAGTTGATCTAACCGTTGAATTAAAGAAAAATGTCACAGTAAAAGAAATTAATGAAGCATTTAAGAATG
>CAZDCS010000116.1:1331-3915 GCA_964504015.1 uncultured Mariniplasma sp.
AGCTTATGTAGTAGATCCAATCGTCTCTAGTGATGTAGTTGGTTCAAGATACGGATCAATGTATGATTCAAACACAACGCAAATTGTTAACTATAATGGAAAACAACTTGTTAAAATTATGTCTTGGTATGACAATGAAATGAGTTATACAGCACAGTTTATTCGTACAGCTGTTAAACTTGCAGGCTTTATTAAATAGAAAAAAAGTAAAAAAAACACCGTTTTGCAAAAAAAGGTGTTTTTTTCTTGCAATTTTAAAACTTAGTGGTATACTTTAAGCACAAATTGAATTTTGTTGATTATTTTTCTTGACATTCACTATGCTGTTGTGTATACTAACAACGATTTACAATTTGTAACTAGAGATTGATGTAAAAAGGCAAACCTAGAGAAATCTAGCGACGCAAAACTATAGGGCCTGAAATGGTAGCCAGTTATCATTAATGCAAATCGTCTAAATTTAGACGTGTATTATGATACTGATTATCAGGGCTTTTTCTTTACTATCGCAACTACGAAAGGTTTAATCAGTTAAAAGATTCGTATACTTTTATTCAAGGGAGGCGATAGCACAGTGGGAAAAAGATACGTGTCAATTGTTGTTATCATTATGCTGTTTGTTGCACTCGGGTTTACTTCAACTGCTGCCTTTGCTTACTGGAGTGATGTATCAGAGCTTTCAAATGTAGTGATTATATTTGACCCAGAAGATGCTAACTTAGTTATTGAAGAAAGAGTCGAGGGAGTTAATGGTATGCTCGTCCCACAAGGGTATGTATTCTTTGAAGGACAGGTCGATTACGCCACCTTCCAATACGATGTCAGCATCGATAGGAGTCTGGTTAACAGTATGAATTTGGTTGTTGAAGCAGTAGAGGTCACAATTAACGGACTTACAGATTATGAGCATCTTGTTGAAATTACAATTGGCAACGGAGATCGAAGGCAAGTCAGAGAATTATTCAACACAACGGTTACAATTAGTGTTGTAATAAGATTGATAGAGCCGATTGATGCAGCTGAGGCTGTAGAAAGAGGATTTGGTGTTGAGCGTGTTAATGTTGAAGATTCAGTTGCAGCATATAACGCGATTATAGGACAAACAATAAGTTTTACTCTACGATTTAGCGTGCAACCAAGAGTTGCAGAATAAAAATAAATAAAAAAAAGGGAGATTTAAAAATGAGACAAAAAAGATTAGTTCTTAGTTTATTAGTTATGTTGGCGTTTTTAGTATCAGGGTTTACATATGCGTTTTGGGCAAGTGGGATTGCTACTGCTACAGCAAATCAAACAGGTACAGTTCAAGTTGGTACAGGGACTGAAGTTACATCAACAGTTAATTTAGGGGCATTAGTAAGTAATGCCGGAGTGAATAATTTAGTTCCTGTCGGTTTTGTTGCGTTGGCAACTGATATTTCTTCATTAACATTTACAATTCCTGTTGATTGGGATTCTCATGACATAGCTGGTTCTACTGCAGGTGGGGATGCTGCAGGTATAACAAGTACTTTGACGGTTTCTCTTGTGTCAGCAGTAATTCCTGCAGTTGCTGGACCTCCTGCAGTTCCGGCGGTTGATGTGGCATCACATTTTGGGATTGCTCTTGGTGGAACTGGTACGAATAGTGCGGAATATACTATTATTTCTGATGGCGCTACAATAAGTGTTGTTATTACAATTACACTTAATGAGCCACTTAATCAAACGCAATATAATATAATCGCAAATGCTAATGTTTTATTTACATTCTCATTCACAGTTGCAGCAGCAGAATAATAAATAACATTTAAAATGACTTCAAGGGGCGGCTTATAAAAAGTTGCCCCTTATTTATTTAGAGTAGGTGTTTTTAGTTATGAAAAAAATGAATAAAGTAAAGTTAGTCACTCTATTATTTATTGTGCTACTTTTATCAATAACAACTTCATATACACTGGCTTTTTGGGCTAGTAGTATTTTAGGCGATACCAACAACCAACAAGCCGATGTTACAACCGGTGAGTGGGGTTTAGCAAGCGGAGCACCTGCAGGGATTCCGTTATTTGTTGTTGGCAATTCATATAATGTCGGTGACCTTGTTTGGTATGAGGGGGCCGTCTATGAAATAAGAATTGGGGGAGTACAAGCATCGCCACCACCATCACCAGCCCCTTATGGTTCGTTTAATAACGTAACAATCGAATATCAAGCTACAAACACTTATTATACAAACGATATTGTACTACATAATGGTATGCTCTATCGAGTATTAAACGCTGGTAGCGCTAACGGCAGTATCCCCGGAACAAATCGACACGGGTGGTTCAATCTACATACATTACAATGGGATCCAAATCAAGCATATGTTATAGGTGACTATGTCATCTTTAACGGTCTGATCTATCGAGCTGAACTTAACTGGGGCCTTAATCAAGCACCTGACACTAGTTGGGGTTGGAATCTAGTAGGATCATCGATGCAGTGGTCTCCTCAAAATACATATTGGTGGGGAGATATTGTCCTTCATAACGGTAATTTCTATATTGCTAATTGGTTTACAAGAAATAATAACCCTGAAACAAGTTGGGTATGGAGTTTATAT
>CAZDCS010000117.1:0-3895 GCA_964504015.1 uncultured Mariniplasma sp.
GCCGCAGCTATACCATGTGTAAGTAAGGATAGATCATTTAATCTAGCGTATATTACACCTGAGAAAAAAGCATCACCTGAACCTGTTGTATTTTCAACATCAAGCGCGATTTCTTTGCTAAAGACGTGTTTACTACCATTATAATAGTAAGCTCCTTTAGCCCCTAGTGTAATAAAAACTTGTTTCACACCGTGATGAATAAAGTATTCACCCATTTTTTTAACATCTTCTTTTTGGTTACCTTTAATATTACTTAAAGATTGAGCTTCTAGTTTATTCATTTTTAAGATTTGGATTGATTGATAAAAAGGAATAACCTTTTCTGCTTTTTTAGTCGAGACAACATCAACGCATATTGGGTTATCAAACTCCTTAAAAACATAATCTAAGACACTATCACTTAAATTAGCATCAAGTATTATTAGATCTGAAGCAGCAATTAATTGATACCTTTTTTTGATTTGCTCAACTGTTAACAACTCCATCTCATCTGTTGCTGAGATAGCTACAAACATATTTTTATCAGTATTATGAACAGCTAGATAAACTGGCGTTGTTCTAGATTCAATAACAGAAAACTTAATCCCTACCTTTTTCCCTTGTACTACTATTTGATCTCCGATATAATCGGAACCAACTACAGTAATAAAAAGTGGAGATAAATCTAGTTTAGCAAGGTTTTCAGCAATATTTCTTCCAACGCCTCCAAAAGAAGATTCAATATATCCAGGATTAGAATCATTTATTTTGATTTGATGATGTGAATAGGCTAAAAGATCATAATTGGTCCCCCCGATAACAATAACTCTTTTCACTTTATAACTCCTGATCTCTAGCGATTGATTGAAGCTTTTTAATTTGTTCTTTTGTCCCTGCTACAATTAGCTTGTCTTTTAGTTGTAGCGTTTCGTTTGTTGCAGGATTAAAAATAAAGTTCTCTTTAACACCTCTTCTAATCGCTAACAAAATCAGACCAAACTTTTCGGGTATTTTGGCTTCTTTAACCTTTTTACCAATTAAACTAGATAGTTCGTTAATCATTACTTCTTCTAATTCAATTGAAATATTAGAGGTGTCAATAATGCTTTCAACAAAAAGTTGGACATTAGGATTTAGGATTAAAGCGGCCATTTTTTTACCCCCAATTTCATTAGGGCTAATTGTTTTATTAGCGCCAGCTCTTTTGAGTTTTTTATGAGAATACTCTTCATGTGCTCTTGCTACTATATAAAGGTTAGGATTAAGTTCTCTTGCTATTAAAACAATAAAGACGTTATCTGCATCTTTAGCTAAAGATGTAATTAGCCCCTTAGCATATTTAGTTCGTGCCTCAATTAGTGTTTCTTCTTTAGTTGCATCTGCACTAATGTATAAGACATCTAGTTCGATCAGTTTTTCGATTGCTTTTTCGTTTTCTTCGATAACAACAAAACTAACCCCACGCTTTTTCAATTGTTTAACAACATGTATCCCTGTCTCGCCAGCTCCGCAAACCACATAGTGCTCGCTGAGTTGTTTGATCTTATTATTCATTTTATTTTTCCTCCAAGTCTCATTAATACTACCCTCACTAAAAAACCTGAATAATGATGATAATAAATATCCCATCATTCCTACGCTAAGCAAAATAACGCCAATAGTAAACCATTTAGCGGTCTCATTCATTGGGGCTACCTCGCGGTAACCAACTGTTGATATTGTAATAATCGTCATATAAAGAGCTTCGACAAAAGAAACATCAAGAATAATGATATATCCTATCGTGCTCCCGATAATTAATATTAGCATTGCTATTATCCAAATGAGGGCTTTTTTCATTTTCTAACACCTTTTTAAATGTTTTGTTTCTTTAATTATACCATTAGTGAAAGGGAATAGCTTTATTTTCAAATAACAACACTGAGAGGGGTGGTTTAAATTGGAAGTTGTCGCATGGTTGTTTAGTTTTATTTCTTTATTACTACTCGCGCTTCCTTGCTTATGAAAAAGAACAAAAGCATGGTATTTCTACCGCATCTTCTCTATTTACCTCGGCTTTATCACTTCAAAGAGATAAAGCCACATTATACTATTATTAAAAAAGGTATCATTTTTTTGGTTATAGTTTTATACATGCGAGCCAGAACTTTGAAACCAAAATGAGTGACACCGCATTTTCTAACAAAAAGTTACTCTCTGATCATTAAACTTTTAGACTTTGTTTTCAAGTTTCACATCAATGCTTCCTTTTTTAAACTCGCCTTTTTTAAAAAAACCAAACAACATAACAAATGCCAATACAATTGTCAATGCATCTGCCAAAGGAACCGCTATCCAAACCCCCAATACACCTACAGTATTTGACAAGATGAAAAATAGAGGAACAAAAAAGATAACTTGGCGAGCAATTGCAACAATTGCCGCTTCTTTCGCTTTTCCTAATCCAATAAAAAGAGCCATTGATGTGGCAAAGAAAATATAACTAAAGAAAATTGAAAAGAATACTCTAAAGTAGTGTGTCCCTTGGCCAACAAGTGCAGAGTCAGTAATAAACAAACCTAGTGCAAGTTCCGGAAAAATCATGAAAAAGAGCCATAAAGGAACTGTGATCACTAACCCGTAAATGGAAAACGACCTAAATGCTTTAATTACTCTTTGATAATTTTTTGCTCCATAGTTCATTCCAACTAAAGGCTGCAGTCCTTGTCCTAACCCCCAAATCGCAATAAATGCGAAGGTAAATAAGCGATATGTAGCTCCCATTAAAATCACATGCTCATCACCGCCTAGTCGTTGTAACCCTCTAAAGATCAATACCTGTTGAAAAGCTCCCATCAAGATTATAATTAGTTGCCCCATCCCTATTTTAAATGTTTTCCCTAAGATTGATGTCTCTAATCTCAGTTTAGTTCTTTTAATCGCGATAAATCCTTTCCCCTTAGCAAAATAAACAACCTGGATTGAAACCAAAATAACTTGTGAGATTACAGTTGCAATCGCTGCTCCTTCAATCCCCATTCCTAAAACTAAAATAAAAATCGGATTAAGAATAATATTTATGATTCCAGCAATAGCCAAATAAATCATAGCAATTTTTATTCTACCTTCGCCACGAATCAAGAAATTCATCGCTGGTCCTAAGGCAGCAAAAATCATCCCAAAAGATAATATACGAACATAGCGAACTGCTAGTGCGAGTATTTCTCCTCTTCCACCAATAAAATAAACAATCCAGCTAGCATTAAAGTAGACGACTACCGATAAGACACCAGAAAATAAGACAATTAAGATAACAAGATTTCCCAAAATTTTATCTACTGTCTTTTGGTCTTTTCTACCTATAGCAATTGATAGTATTGACATTGAGCCACCACCTATAAGTGATAGTAAAGCGTGATTAAATAGTACAATAATGTAGACTAAAGAAATAGCCGCAACGGCATACTCCCCAATAAATTGCCCAGCAAAAATACCATCCATCAAATTATATAACCCTACAATGACCATTCCAATCATCCCAGGGACAGCTAATTTCTTAAATAATCGCCACATGCTTAAGTTTAAAAGGTCATCGCGATCTTTTGTCTGTGTTTTACTCATTTCTCCCTCTTTCTTCTGTTGCCGCTGCAACAAGTTTTATTTATATTAATTATAACATTATTATATAGAAAAATTCTTTTTATGTCAAGAGTAATGCATATCTCAACTGTAAATATGATCTATCGGCTTCTTTTTGTTAAGTCATAAAGGCGTATTACAGTATAATATATGTAAGGTCTGTTGATTTTCTTTTTCTTCCTTTTGTTAAGCCATAAAAGGGGTGTTCATGGTATAATATATGCAAAGGTTTATAGTGTTTAAAGGCAAAACCCTTGCATAAAAACGACAAATGGAGGCTTCTAATGTATTCTAAAAC
>CAZDCS010000118.1:0-3892 GCA_964504015.1 uncultured Mariniplasma sp.
GCCCGCCGACAATAGATGATATTAAAAAGTTAAACCAAAGAAACGAACTTCTTTTACAAAAACTAGATTCAGCAGAGCGCACGCAAAGATATAAGGTGAAATATGCAGTTGAACATAAGCTAGTTGATAAGTTTTATTTTGATTTAATGGGATAATTAAAAATGGGAGGAAAATAAATTGACTAATAATAGAATAGAGAAGATAAACAATTTTATCGCTTCAAAGATGAAAGAAAGTAATTTACCTGGTTTCAGTTTAGCAATTATCGAACAAGGGGAAGTC
Organism: uncultured Mariniplasma sp.; assembly: GCA_964504015.1. GTDB lineage: Bacteria > Bacillota_I > Bacilli_A > Acholeplasmatales > Acholeplasmataceae > Peloplasma. The sequence goes on from CAZDCS010000118.1 coordinate 283, forward strand.
ACTTATAGTAAAGGCTATGGGTATAAAGATGAAGTAAAAAAACTACCAGCAACAAAAAACACCCTTTATTGTATTGGCAGTGTTACTAAATCATTTACGGCACTTGCGATTATGAAGTTATATGAAGAAGATAAATTGTGCATTAATGATGAGGTTAGCAAGTATCTTGATTTTAAGTTTCGCCCGTTTGGCGAACCAATCTTAATTAAACACTTATTAGATCATACTAGTGGGATACCTGCTTTAGCGTATGCTGAAGCCTTAATTGATAAAAAGATGGGAATTAGTGATAATGAATTGAGTATCTCATCAAGTGAGGATTTATTAAAATTTATGGATGGTGCTCAAGGTTGGGTAATCTCAAAACCTGGTAAAAGATGGATGTATTCAAATGAAGGTTATGTTTTATTAGGGGCTATTATTGAAAAGGTTTCTGGGATGGATTATACAGCATATATCAAAAAGCATCTTTTAGATAAACTAAAAATGAACAGGACATTTTTTAGCAAAGAAGATGTTAGTAAAGATAATGATGTTGCAATCCCCTATACTGTAATAAAAGACGGGAAAAACATTGAAAGTGATTATTTATATGGATCAATTACTAGTGATGGTGGTTTGATTAGCAGTGTGATAGATATGGCTAATTATATTAAGATGTTTTTAGATAAAGGAATGTTTAATGACAAGGAAATACTTAAACAAAGGCATATAAAGGAAATGATGAAACCACGAGTGGTTACACCTGCGGTTAAATATTTTGAGCAAGATCAAGATAATAGATTGACTAAAACAAAGCTTTACAACAATGAACATAGCCAGTGGTATGGTTATGGATTAAGTATCGATCCTGATTTTTTTGGTGATGAGATTATTGGGCATGGGGGAAGTGTTGGTGTAGCTACTGCTAATATGTCATTTAACTTAGATAAAGGCTTAGGGGTGATGATTTTAGCTAATGGCTCAGGATATGCGATGAGTCGCATAAGTCAATACATTTTGGCTCTAATGACTAATAACAATCCAGAGCTTTTGCCATTTATCCAAATTGAAAACAGATTAAAAAGGTTAGAAGGGATTTATAGAACTTTTAAGGATACATCTGAAGTAAAGATTAAAAGAAAGGGTGATCTTTTGCAGTTTGAAGTTCAAGAAAAAGATAGGGTAGATGTTTCTATCTTGATTCCTGAAGAGTTTGATAATAACGTGACTAAGTTTTTTAAATTAGATGGTGGGAATAAGACTTTAGTTGAGTTTATTGGTGATGGGGATGGGGTTGTGATGATTGTGGATAGATATAAATTTGTGATGGTTTGATAAAAAGTGGACTGGAATGCCGCTCATTTTTTCCTGCATTTTTCAGTTGACATTTGCAAGCGAGGACATTTTTTGATAATTTAGTATTTTAACTTGAATATCAGATTCAAAAAATGAAAAAAGACGAAATTGTTAGTTCTACTATTAGAAAAGACAAAAAACGAGAACTCAAATGATTTCTCTGTTTAAGTTGAGTGTTGCTGAACAACATTTAGCCTATTTCCCCGTCTTTTCTTAATGAATTGTAGCTTTTCCAAATATCAATAGGAAAAGGAACATCATTAATCTCTTTTTCAATCAAATTAGATTAAGAGTAGGGGTTAAAACAAATAAATTAATGTAGTCTTTAAGTTTTTTTGTGGCTACCCCACGGGTAGCTACTGATGAAAAATTCAATATGCTTAGATTTAATAAGACGCGTAATCATGTTATCTGCTTGAAACAAATGGGCAAATCAAAAAACTTGAAACATCATCTTTTTATATTCTAATATGCCTATATCTTTTCTGTCCTACTTAATGTACCCTATCCATACAATACATAGTGATCGAAGACTAGTATATGCATCTAAAAGTTTGAAAAAGCTCACTTTGATTATCCGAGTACAAGGAGTATGAGTAGAGAAGCTATTCCAACTGATAATGCAGTAATTGAATCACTAAAGGGCTGGATAAAAGCTGAATTAAAATACAACTTAAAAATCAGTGGTTTTCTGATGTTCATACAGCAATAGAACTATATGTGAATCACAGTAGTAACAACACCAACCTGGGAATTTGATTATTTAACACCTGTGGAATATCGGACAATAAAATGATTCAACTGAACATAAAATATCAGTCATAATTTATATATAAATGATATAATAAAGGAAACAAGATAAGTTGATGTCGTATTTTTATGCGTTAGGGGGCTGCGTTCCCGAAAAATAGAGGCAGCGCAGAATTCACAACAGGATTTCACCTGAATAATAAGTTCTCGCAAAATTTACAACGCACATAGTGAAGCATACAACGTGAGCAGATTTATAAGATGATAAAACATTTATCATTAATATAATTAAAAGGTTGCCAAAGCAACAAAAAAAGGAGAAACTAAATGGAAAAAGAAATGGGAATTGAAGTAAGTCAAGAACAAGCTTTAACAGAGTTAAAAAAAGGTTTTACAAAAGCAAAACAAACACTAAAGGATAAACAAAAGATTGATAACTTGTTAGAAAGGTTAGAAGAAAAACTAAAAGTAATACCTAGAGTGGGAGAAAAATTGTCTTATGCTCCAGTGTTTATTCAACTTCTAAAATGCTATGTAACAAAACAATATACAAATGTACCGATTGCATCCGTAGTTGGTATTGTTGCTGCTTTAACATATCTTTTAAATCCTCTTGATCTTATACCAGATGCAATACCTGGGATTGGGTTTTTAGATGATGCAGCTATATTGGCAGGCTGTTACTTGTTAGTAGAAAATGATGTTAAAGAATTCTTAGAATGGCGTAATGGTAATCAACACATTATGGATTAAGAAAAAATGAGAGAGAAGGAATTGGGAATTATGAAATCAATTTTACCAAAAGTAAAAGTGTCATTTATTACAGTTTTATCATTGCTAGTAGTTATGACGTTAATTGGATGCAGCCGCGATGGTGCAAGAGAGGATTTGACCAATAATCCACCGATTGAAGATGTTCGAGATGCAATTTCATCAATCGAATATATAACATTCATTGAAATCGTGACTGAGGAAAACGATCCGAATGGAAAACTTGGTAAACAAGGGGGTTATACAGGAATGCTGTTTTTCATCTACGATTTAGTAGAGGGGAACGCTGAAGAAAGCGCGATAGAAGCTGGTACATCTGGCGGTGGAAGCATAGAAATCTATGCAAATGTGGAAGATGCAGAAAGTAGAGATTCTTATTTAGGGATTTTTGATGGATCAATATTTGCAAGTGGTTCACATACAGTGCTTGGAACACTTGTTATTCGCACATCAAATGAACTTACTGCATCACAGCAACAAGCATTAGAAACAGCAATCATTAATACACTTCAATCGAAATAAATGAAGGGGATGTCGGTAAATAGTTTTTCTGATAAATCCCAATAAAAAAACAAAACCTAGAAAAAACGCTTAAACGAGCTAAAAAGCCTGGGTTTTTTGTTTTTTAGCATCCTTAAAAAAGCTAGCATCATCTAGCAACCAGTAAATTGCGGATAATTTTTGTTAATTGATGTTGGCTTCCCGTTTGAAACGATGATATTTATTAATGTTTCTAGCGATTGCATAGATA
>CAZDCS010000119.1:0-3874 GCA_964504015.1 uncultured Mariniplasma sp.
GCATATTGCCTGCTTCATCGGATGGAATGTCTCCTGTTATTGAAGCGAGCGCGATTTTTATCTTCTCTGCTGTTTGCATCCCTATTTCTAATTTATGCTTTTCTTTTAGATAGTTGACAATTTGTAGATCAAAAGAATCGCCCGCAATCTTGATTGATTTTGAGTTAACCACCTCTCCTAAAGACAATACTCCAAAATCAGTTGTTCCTCCGCCAATATCAACAACTAGGTGCCCTGCTGCTGTATAGATATCCATTCCCCCACCTAAAGCAGCGGCCTTAATTTCTTCGTCAATATAGGTGTGTTGAATTCCTAATTCACGTCCCAGTTGTGTAATAGCGTTTTTTTCTGTTTCGGTAATCTCTGATGGAATACAAATTAACAATTTGTTGATATTCTGTGTTCCTGCTGGAAATACCTTGTTAAAAGTAAATAGCAAAAGGTCTTTTATGATTGCCATATCAGAGATAACCCCTCCGGTCAACGGCTTAACAACCTTTACTTTGTCATGTGTTTTCCCAATTAGTTCTGCGGCCTCTTTTCCAACGGATATAACTTTGTTACTAGCCTTGTCAATAGCAATAACAGATGGCTCATTAAACACCGTCCCCCTGCCTTCAACATAAATCAACAGGTTAGATGTGCCAAGATCAACGCCAACATTAATCTTTCCTTTAATTTTTTGGTCCATAAATTCCTCCTATACTTTTTTATATAAAATAATTAAACGTCAAGAACAAGTCTGGGCATCTTCGCAATAGATAAAATATTAGAAATATAATTCAATGTATAACCCAAAAAATCAAACAATCTAGTAAATGACCATTGCGATCCAGTGGTGTAGGCGTCCCCTTAACCCTCTGATTTTGTATATACATGTTTTAATACAATTGCCCCTAAGTGTTATTTTATACACGCACAGTATACATTATCAAACATTGCCAGTCAACGCAAAATCAGCTCTATTTCTCATTATATGCGCAAATGCGGAAAATCTTAATACGGTTGTAATTATTGGTTAATAGAACTGAAATAGTTGACTATTTTTGATACTAGATATGACAAGAAAATCTTGATTTGGATGTGGGTTCACCATTTAGATTTTTGTTTTCTTCACTATTTAAGTTGTAGTCACTAGAATTAATATGTTTTATAGTTGTCAATATTTCGTCTAAGTCTTAGTCAAGAAACAAAAAGAGGTAATTTCAAAGACATCTTGCTGAAATATAAAAGGGAAAATAATGATTAGAAAACTAAGAAAAACAGATGGTTCCTATTTTCCGCATCTATTTTGCAGAGAAAAAAGAGATTAGAGCTGTCTGAAAATAGAGTAATGATGCAGTGCATCTTTACAATAAACAAAAAACACCTTATCGGCTTAATTTAGCGTAATAGGTGTTTTTGCAGCTAAAACGAGGTGACATTGACTTTTATCAACTAAGATAGAGAAGAGTCTAAGGCTTTCAAGTTAGTCTGTTTTTGCCAATCAAATGAATCAGTTGAACAAGAAGAAGGGAAGTTGAATATTGATTTTACTAAATGACATTCTAGATTAGGCTTTTATAGCCCATCTCATTTTAGCTGAGCGAGCTCGATTATTCATAAGGCATTCTTCTTTAGAGGGTCTAATGATTTCTGAAGAAATTTCTTTATAAACACCTTCATGAAGCAGTCTCTTAAAAGATTTTTTAACTAAACGGTCTTCGCCAGAATGAAAAGAGAGTATTGCGACCCTCCCTGAGGGTGCAAGAATGTCTGGTAATTTTTCTAAAAAATCATATAGTGATTGATACTCTTTGTTCACATCAATTCTTAATGCTTGAAAACAGCGTTGACAAGTTTTTTTAATAGTTAAATCTCTATTGTCAAATGTTATGAATTGCAAGGCATCTGCAATGATTTTTTGTAGGGATATTGTTGTTTGTATTTTAGTGCCTTTGTGTAGTTCGATGATTATTGCTTTTGAAATTAGATCAGCGTATGGTTCATCAGAATTCTCAATTAGCATACCTTCTAACTCTTTTTGTGACATTGTTTTAAGGCGATCTGCAGCTGATATCCCTTTACTAGGGTCCATTCTTAAATCAAGTGGACCCTTGTTTTTGTATGAAAAACCTCTTTTAGGGTTATCTATCTGCATTGAAGATACGCCAAGATCTGCTAAAACAAAATTAAATTGTCCTGGTTCATCTGCTAAAAGATCGATATCTGAGAAGTTAAGTTGTTCAATCGTTAGTATTTTTTCATCATAGCCCAATTTATTTAATCGGTCTTTAGTTTTAGGCAATTCAACAGGATCAATATCTAGTGCGTATAAGTGCCCCTTAGAATCTAGGCACTTGAGCATTTCTACAGCGTGCCCACCATACCCTAGTGTTGCATCAAGGCCAGTTTGGCCAGGCTTTATTTGTAAGAAATCAAGGATTTCTTTGATACAAATTGGAAGGTGCATCCCCGCAGGGGTGCTCCCCTTTTCAATAACTCTAGAGATTGTACTAGTGTATTTTTCTGGCTGTAGTTCCTTATACTTGTCTTTATAGTTTTTAGGGTAGCTACCTTTATACCTTACACGTCTTTTATGTTTAATTGCTGTTTTGTCCATATTAGTTCCTTATCTTAACTAGTATTATTTTAAATAATTATTCTTGCTGTTTAAAAAATAGAATCCTTTGATTTGACGTTTTTTTGCATATAAGACATAAGGTCTTTTTCCTCTTTTGTCTTTAGTTCAAGTTTGAATCACAATAAAAGATCTCTTATTTATTATAACATATTAACATTTGATAAAAACCCCCGAGTTTCTCACTTGGAAAACAAGTGAAAGCGCCTTGTTACCGTTATTAAGCTGTCAAAAGCTCTTATTTCATGTTTTATTTTGTAGTATACCAGTCTTTTGCGAAGTTTTTTAAGGCTTCATACTTGACAATTGCTTTATCCCAGTTGATATTAAGTGTTTTTAACAATGTAGCTAAATCATCATTTGCTTGAACTTTATAAAAACCGGTAGTGAGCTCTGTTGTTTTTGCACAATGAATTGCTTGAATCAACTTTTTCGGACTAAACATCAATTTGTTTTATGTTGGATAAGTCTTATCATCACTGAAGCTAAGAAGTATGTTAAAAAGTGCGCTTTGTTTTCAATATCTAAAAATACAACTGCCAATTATTGAACGATCATCTTGGAGATAGATAAAAAAATGATCCGGATTTTCTGCAAATCACTAAAGTAAAACACACCAAATCACTAAAGTAAAACACGCAAAATCACTGTATTTACTCTTGAATGTGGGTGTTTTTTATGGTAGCATATAGTAAAGAGGTGCCAACATGAAGGTGGATTATTTAAGTCGTGTAGTCGATAAAGAGCTAAAAATGCAACTCGGGGCGATGGGGGCTGTTTTGCTAGTTGGTCCGAAATGGTGTGGTAAAACAACAACGGCATTGCAAGTGGCCAACAGTGTATTGAAAATGCAGAATCCCGATGACCAACAAGCATACTTAACAACAGCACAAACAAAACCATCATTACTACTAATAGGAGATAATCCAAGACTAATTGATGAGTGGCAAGTAGCTCCAGTTTTGTGGGATGCTGTGAGAACAGCAGTAGATGAGCGAAATGAAGAGGGACTTTTTATTCTTACTGGATCAACAATTGTTGACGAGTCAACAATTTTGCATTCAGGAACAGGACGAATTTCAAGACTAATGATGAGGCCAATGAGTTTACATGAATCATTAGAATCAAATGGTGCTATTTCATTAAAAAAACTTTTTAATGATAAAAACTTTGATATAGATGGAATTACTTCATCATTGTCGATTGAACAATTAGTTTTTTCGGCATGTAGAGGAGGTTGGCCATCAAGTCTTA
>CAZDCS010000120.1:0-3799 GCA_964504015.1 uncultured Mariniplasma sp.
CGTGTCCATCCCATTCGACTAAGCTCAGGGCATGCCTGTTATCCTGTCAGAGAGTCCTCGCTCTCCAACCGTGACCCCGGAAGTTTGAACCCGAACATTTGACTCCTGCATATTATAAAAGATAAATCTTAAGATATACTGTGGAAAATCTTAAGATTTCCTTAAGATTACCACACATTGAGTTTTAATTGCTCAAAATATCTTTTGTAAAACCCACGATCTCTCGTTAACAGGCAATCAGCCTGTAGCCAAGCATGTGCTCCTATTAGAAAATCTGGCAGCATATGCTACCTCGCTGTAATAGATTGTTGACAGTCAGGACAAACCAACTTTGTTAAAAGGCCACAGTTATTACATTGAAAAGCCGTAGTCCTGTGTCTATTGTAGACCTTCCAGCGAGCAGCCGCCTCTTTTAAAGTTTCTGTTTTAAACCCATCTAATCTTATCCCAACATCTTCCATGAAACTATCTACTTCATCAAGGTCATTAAACTGACTGGCGAGTTCGCTGTAAACGATATCACAAACAATTAACAAGCCTTGTGCATAGGCTTTATCCAACAAATTTTTCGACTGGCAAGAAAACTCAGCACCGGGAATCAAAACATCCAAAAATATATTGGTATCCACAGCTATAATCATATGCCACGTAACTCCTGCAGAATTTCATCAGGGTCTTTGCCCTCTTTATCTTCTAAAAACCCGACATATTGATCAAACGGCGACTCTTTAATTATTTTTTTGATGAGATATCCTTCCCTAGTTTCTTTTATTTCTATACTATCCCCCACCCTTAAGCCCATTTTCCTTCTGATATCTATAGGAATCGTAACCTGACCTTTGGATGTAATTTTTGTTCTATACATTACACACTACTCCTTTCAGTCTCAGGTAAGGAATTCTACTCCTTACCTGCATTGTAATACCTAGGCTGTATAATGTCAAGTGTCCCTGGGGACAGATATTTATCTCCTCTTTCTTCCTCCTGTTATTACGTGAGGTAATCACTTTCGCTTCTTTATCTGTTTATTCTCAGCATAATAAAATGCCTCAACTTGCTTTTCACCTTTTAATTCTATCACATTCAGTTTTTCGTGTCAAAAAAGAACCGTCCCCGGTGGCACAACTGTGCATTTCTATGTTCAAGCTAGAGTAAATATATCGGGAAGTACTTTTTTAAAAAAAGATTCAACTTTGTTTTTTTGATCATATTCACACTTAAAAATAATCATTCCGTCATTCTCTTTCGTCATATCTGCATCTTTAAACCATTCTCCACAATAACGGCATTTTTTTGCTTCTTTTAGAATGTCTTCGGCACAGTAAGGACATTTCTTCATATTTCCATCTGAAATCTCAGATCGTTTACTATTATTATCTTTTTTGTATCTAATTGATAGTAATAAATCAGGCATCTTTGCTTTTACATCTTTGGGGGTTAACCCGGTAATGCTCCCAACAACAGCTCCTGCAGGTCCAGCTATTATCCCCCCAATTATAGCTCTGCCAATGATTGACTTTTCTTTTTTTATATAAATCTGGTCTTTATCCTCTAAAGCAACCTCAATAATATCCTGAAAATAAAGTCCGACTATATGCTGTTTAAAGAATCCATAAAACAAACATATCACAAGCCCCTTTTTACGTTTCATTATAATTGATAGACGCAAAGTCCCCAACATACCCTCTTTTCTTATCCTGTTGTCAAATGCAGGCACCCCACAAACATATGTTAGATGATTTGTGCCATCATTAGATATCATACTTTTCTTCCCTAGTAGAGCATCAACATCATTCTTCTTTATTAATGACATACAAAAAACTCCCTTCAAGGTGTTGCTATATCCATTTCAGATGCATGCTCATTAGATCACCTCCAATTCTTTTCCGTTTGCAATCGCATCTTTTACCTTTGACATTCTCAAACCAATCTGTAATCCTCTAAGTGGTGATTTAACAGCACTATTTGTATTGGCAAAGGCAATTTTAACCTTTTGGTAATACTCTTCGCCACCAAGTACCACCACTGTATCATATTCGTTACAGTTCAGATGTAAACACTACAAAAAAGGGCAAAAGGATATCACCCCGGCTCAAGAGATATTATTTTATCATCAAAAGCATTCTTCATTCCTTCAAAAATATCCAGATTGTTTTTAAGGAAAGTAGAGATAAAACTTCTAATTCGCAAATAACATCGTGCACCGCTTTGACTCCTGAAAATACCAACATTTAGTTTTCGCTTGACCGGGCGAATATCTGTTTCCGCTCGGTTATTGGTGAAAGGTATTTTAAAATCATGCATAAAAAGAAGATGGTTTTCTTTATATTCCTCTAATCGTGTAATAAGTTTTCGTTCCTCGTCTTTATAAGCATTTGTCTCATAGTCTGACTGATACTCCTTAGAAGCTGTTTTCAGGATGTCATCATATTTTCGAGAATAGACTTGTAGTGTTTTTTTATCAAAAGCAAGAATATCTTCACTTAACAGTGAGTATTTCTGATAAAGTATTTCTTTTAAATGATCTTCCATTACTTTGGACCATTTATGATCAGTGAAGTCTAATCCAGCCTTTAAATACCTTAGAATATGCGCATTGCACTCACCATGTCTTATTCCATAATTATATTGGACTCTATTGTGGTCATGAATGAGTGTTCCCAAATAATTTGGCAAAAAATCAAGATCAATGATAGCTTGTTTGCTTTTATTTTCATGGATATACTGAAGCGTGAATTGCTCATTGCTATAATTGTGCAACTGCTGATTCTTGCCGTTAACGTTTATAGGTGATTCATCTGTGTTTACGTAGTATGCATTATATAAACCTTGGCGAATTTCATCCATCAACGACTCAAGTTTATCAGACAAGGTATAAGTCCAGTTGTTTAGTGTTGATTTCGTTATTTCAAAGTTACCGTTTGTAATAGCATTTAAAAAACTAACAGCCTGATCCATGGATGAAGGCACTCTGTGAACTAATAGCATACTTGCAGCCTTGACATTGCTACCGTATGTGACAGTATTGCTTTGTCCTTTGGGGATATTATACGAACCACTGTTGTCTGGATAGTAGCGGTACTCTCTGATAACTGTTAGAACCTCGATGTCCTGTACATATCTAATCTTATAAGGTCTATTATGATTATCCTGATTTTTGTTAACTTCAATTACAGTATGCTTAGCTTCTCCAGATTCAATTAATTTTTTCACTTTGAAAACCTTTGAAGTATGCCCTTTATGACCTTTTTGCCCGCCTTGTTTCCTATTAGTTTTTTCACGACTGTTTTTGACTTTTTTAAAACCATTTTTACTAGACGGCTTACCGGAATTAGAACTGTCTTTACCATTATTATTTTTAAGTCGTTCAATTTCTAAAATGAGTTTATTAATTTGTTCATCTTTTTCAGCAATAATATTAGCCATATTATTTATTGTAGCATGTAGTTCTTTAATAATATTATTTTGATATTTAACTAAACTTGATAATTTTTCAGTTTCAAGCAGTAATTTTTCATAATCTTTTAGTAATAATTTCTGATAATTTGTAGCCATAAAAACACCATTTCCCATCTGTTTAAGATACTAATATTATACCATAAAACAGTTGATAAAGCCAGTGTTTTCAATGGTTTAAGCATGTTTTTATATATTTATCTTAGCGATTTTCATCAGTCAAATATGACTGTGTTTTTAGAGTTTCCATAGCTAAAAACAAAAGTTGTTTATCCGATTTTAAATTAATGCCTTTGGCAACTTAATCAATATGCAATCTGCTTTTAAAAAAGAAAATTCCTAT
>CAZDCS010000121.1:0-3763 GCA_964504015.1 uncultured Mariniplasma sp.
CACTATTAGGCTGTTTGATTTATGTAGTAGGATTAGCGAGCATTCTAATTATTCGCGGAAAAAGAGTTAATAAGTAGGTAAAGACAGAAAAAGAAAGATAGCGGCTGGCTATCTTTTTTTTGTGACATTTCAAAGACCAATTCAGGGGTCTTTATTTGAGATAATGAATGATTTGGTTGGTGTTAATTTGATGCTTTATTAGGCAAAACAATAAAGTTCGTTTTTAAGACTTAAAAAAAATTAGATTTGAAAGCGATTTCAGGTCAAATACTGTCTAATTTTTTGTTAGTATGGTATAATATTCATAGAAAATCAAATAGGGAGTTAATATGGAACTTATAGAGTTACTTCTAAAACTGATTGCTAAAACTAGATGTATTAAGAGGACTTTAGGGGGAGTTTTGTTTAGTTATTTTCTTGGACCAGGAGATAAAAGAGTGAATGCGATTTTAGTGTAGTTATCTATACTAGAAATTTTTGAGAGAGTAGAAAGCCTGGATTTAATAATAGGCTTCGTCTAATGCAAATCCAGAGGTAAAAGGAGCGATATGAATATTTTATTTTGTTTAACACCTAAGGAAAAGGTAGCGTACATTTTCGATGATTATACGATCAGACAAGCATTGGAAAAAATGCAAATCTATAGGTATAATTCAATTCCGGTTTTAAGTAAGAAAGGGACTTATGTAGGGACATTAAGCGAAGGAGACCTATTGTGGTATATTAAAGATAAACTACGAGATTTTTCCAAGACAGAAACAATTTCGGTTAAGAAAGTTCCAAGAAATAAAGATAATGTATCTGTTCCAATCAATACAAATATGGAAGATATTATAGATGTTGCTACTAGGCAAAATTTTGTTCCGGTTATTGATGACTTTGGAGCGTTTATAGGGTTGATTACGCGTAAGGATATCTTCCAATACATGGTAAAAAAAATGGTGAAGGAAATCAATCCAACTTGTAAGAAAGAAGATTTTAATTGTCTTGACAATAGCATTTTAAAACCACAGTAACTGTGGTTTTTATTTAGTCTAGTAATTATTGATGGCGAGTTTGGTTTTGTTAACAAAGGCAGTAGTTTTGTTTAACACAAATTATGGTAAAATACTTAAATATAAGTCATTAGTGATATTTCAATGAAAAATAGGAGTATTGACAAAACGAATGGGACGGAGAAAACAATGGAACACATCTTTTTAAAAGGGAGTTCAAAGATTACCTTGTTACTGTTGCACGGCTCAGGAGGTAATGAGAGAGAACTTTTAGCATTGGCTAAAGAAATTGATCCAAATGCCAACATATTAGGTCTAAGGGGCAGTATTATGGAATATGGATTGCCGAGATTTTATAAGAGAATAAGTATGGGGGTCTTTGATACAGTAAGTCTTGTTGATGAAACACATAATTTAGTCGAGTATATTAGAAAAGCAGCAGGGGTGTATAATTTTGACCCTAAAAAGCTGGTTGCTATTGGGTATTCAAGTGGCGCGACTATTGCGGTTAGCATTTTATTTCATTATGAAAAAGCGTTTTACAAGGCTATCTTGTTTCACCCAATGGTTGCGAGTAGAAATATTGATCTTGTGGACCTTCAAGGGACAGAGGTTTTTATTGGTGCAGGTCGACTGGATCAAATGATGCCTCAGCACGAGGTAGAAGAACTTACACAAATGCTTCAAAGTGCAAACGCTGTTGTAGAAGTTTTTTGGACTGATTATGGACATCTATTGAGTAGACAAGAAATAGAAGCAGCGAGACTTTGGTATCATAAATAAGTGAAGAGAAAAGGAAAAACGTTTTAGATAATTGTTTTGCTAAAAAATGTTTTTTTGCAAATTTTTTGTTTTTTTAATATGAAAAGATTGGATGTAAACATGAAGATTATTGAATTGAGTAAACTAGAGTATAAAGGGTATGAACTGAACTACAAGTATAGAACTAAAGCGTACTACGCGGTTTCCCTTAAAAAGAAAAAGGGAATTGAAATTAGCATAAAAAGAAAAAAACTTTTCCAAAAGCAAGACAAGAAATTTAGCGCAAAATTATTTGAAGACTACATTGAAAACAGTGTTGTTTTTGCTATGTTTCGCAAAAAGGAAATCATTGCTGTTGTGGAGTGTGCTTTAGAGACCTGGACTAATAGGTACCGCATTTGGAATCTGTTAGTTGAGAAAAAGTATAGAGGCGAGGGTTGCGGGCAAGCTTTATTTAAACATGTTGAGTCCATTGCCAAAAAACAAGGAGCTAGAGCTCTAGTTTTAGAAGTGCAATCATGCAATGATCTAGCCATAGAGTTTTATTTTAAACAAGGTTTGCACTTTATTGGTCTTGATACAATGCACTACACTAACGAAGATATTGAGCGAAGAGAAGTTAGATTAGAAATGGGTAGAAGACTCACTATTTAGTTGAATAAAAAAAATAATTCTACCATAGATAGAATTATAATGTATTGGATGATGGCTTAATAATGGAGTTTCTTATTTTTTATCTTTAATGAGTAGTACAATGTATTTTAAATATAGTGATTCATCAGCTCCCAATAAAACGGGGTGATCTTTCCCTTGAATCCTAAAGTCAACTATTTGAGTAATTCTTCCAGAATCACTTGCTGCATCAATTAGCATATCGATAAACAGAGTGTGATTGATAAAATGAGAGCAAGAGCAAGTTATTAGATAACCATTGTTGGATACTATCTTCATGGCTTGCAAATTTATCTCTTTATAACCCCTAAGGGCCTTTTTGAGGTCGTTTTTTTTCTTTGCAAAAGCTGGTGGATCTAGGATAATGACATCAAAGGTCTGTTTATTTTTTTGATAGGTTCTTAAAGATTCAAAAACGTCTTCTTTTTTAGCAATAACATTTTTGAGATTATTGAGGAGTGCGTTTCTTTTGATCTGCTCTACCGCATGCTGTGAGATGTCAAGGCAAGTAACATGGGATGCTCCGTGGTATGCAGCATGTAGGCCAAAGCCACCTGTATGGGAAAAGCAATCAAGAACAGTTTTATTTTTAACGAAAGGTTTGATTTGGTTGTGATTTTCTTGTTGATCCAAAAAAGAACCTGTTTTTTGGCCTTTTTTTATGTCTATTTCCATCACCAAATCGTTTTCTTTTGTTATAACGAAGTCTGGTACTTCACCGTAAACAGTTCCTTTGAACAAATCCAGACCTTCTTTTTTTCTGACGGAAAGATCACTTCGCTCATAAATTCCTTTTGGAGAAAAGATATCTACTAGTAACTCTACAAACATTTCTTTGCGTAGGTCAATGCCTAAAGACGTGATTTGCATTGATAGGTAATCACCATATTTATCGACGATCAAACCGGGTATTCCATCTGACTCACCAAAAAAAACGCGATAACTATCAGAAAAACCAAGATCTTGCCTTGTTTGATTTGCTTGACGTAAGATATTTCTAAAAAAAGTTTTGTCTATTATTGCATTTTCATCACGAGCTAAAATACGAACAAAGATTTTTGAAGAAGTATTCAAGTAGCCCTTGCCTACAAATTCATTTTTATGACTATAGACGTAAGCTAGTTCCCCACTTTTAATTGTGCCTGTTATAGATTCTATTTCATTATTGAAAACCCAAGGATGACCTTGATTAATTCTGATTTCTTCATTTGGTTTAAGGTGTATTTTGCATAGCTCCATGTGGTTACCTATTTTCTCGTTTTTTTTTGTAATATTCAGCAATGAAATCGCTTAAAACTATCTTAAAATCATCTTCTATAAGCTTCGTGAATTTA
>CAZDCS010000122.1:0-3709 GCA_964504015.1 uncultured Mariniplasma sp.
CTTTTCCTTGCGTTTTGTGGTTTTTTATTTTCTTTTTTTTGTTTGGATAGCTCTATTTAGTCAATCCTAACTGGTAAAATTAAATGAATTAAATCCGGGTCGTACTCACCTTTAATAACAAATGGTTTTACTTCACCCGCAAACTGAAGAAAAACTTCATTAGAACTAAATGATTTTAATGCTTCTACTAAATATCTTGAACTAAAGGCAATCGTAATTTCTTGACCTATAACATCTGATGAAGGTATTAGTTCTTCAAGTGCATCTCCAACTTCGCTATTAGTCGAACTTATCTCAACAATTAAATCATTTCTTAGTTTTAATCTAATTATATTGTAGTTTGTTTCTCTGTCTCTAGGCGATAACAATGAAACTCTTTCAACTGCAGCAAGCAGTTCTTCTTTATTAAACGGGATAACAACTGGAAACTCTGTTGGTATTATTCTTTGTGTGTCAGGATAAACCCCTTCTAGAAGTCTTGTTTGAAACAATATTTTATTCATTTTGAACAAAACTTTATTGGGATTTATATATAATTCTATATCCTCGCGCACTCCATCAATTATCTTATTTAACTCCTCAAGACTTTTTGAAGGGATAACAATATTAAATGTTTTACTGTGTGTTCTAAGTTTTACGTTTTTTCTGCTTAAGCGGTAACTATCGGTTGCTACACAATATAGATGGTTATCTTGGTATCTAAAATTAACACCAGTTAAAACTGGTCTTTTCTCACTAGTTGCTGTTGTAAAGTTTGTTTCTTTAATAATAGTTTTTATTAGTTGGCTATCTAGGGTGATTGGATCATCTAAATCAAGGAAATCAATTTCTGGATAATCTTCAATATCCATTAAGCGAAGCTTAAATTCAGATCTGTCCGCCTTTATAACGATTAATGTTTCTTCTATAAGAGCAAATTCTGCTCTTTTTGAAGTGATTTTTCGCATAATTTCAATTAAGTAGCGACCAGGAACGGCTACCTTACCTGTTTTTTCAATGTTTAATGATTTGTCATCAATTAAAACTTGAATAGCAACATCTGTATTGCTTGTCGTTAGGACAATGTGATCTTCGTGTACTTCAAATTTTATAGAGTATAAAATAGGTAGGGGTGTTTTATTGGGTAGACCTCTTTGGATAACTAATAATTGTGTTAATAAAATATCTCTATCAATACTGAAAATCATAAAGGTAGCTCCTTTTATTTTTTATCTATATTCTTTAATTATTGTTATTACATTTGTGGGTTTGTGGGTAACTCTAATAAAGGCTCGATACTGCTATTATTATACCATATTTCCCACAAGTTACAAACATCTAATATTTGTTGTTATTATCAAGTTTTTTAACTATCATAGTGACTGCAGTTTTTAAGTTTACTCTGTGTTTTAATTCATTTTCGATTTTTTCACAAGCTGCTAAAACAGTAGAATGATCACGATCACCAAACAAGCGACCGATTGTTTTATAAGCTATGTTATATCTAGATTTAATCAAATACATAGCAATATGTCTTGGCAAGACATATTTAGAATGTCTTTTCTTGCCAATTAAATCTTCAAGGGAAATACCGTAAGAGTCGCTAACGACACTTTGGATCCTATCGTAGTTGTTTTCGTTTAAAGAATCACTTTTTCGTTTTGTTCGCAACAAAGGTTCTAAGGCTTCTTGAGTGGATTCTACAGTTAATTCAAGGTTACTTGCTAAACAGTAAAATAAAACACGTTTTAAAGCTCCTTCTAACTCTCTTATATTTGTAATAAAAGAAGAGGCTATATATTCTAAGACCGGAAGTGGTATATCATCTATATCAGAAGACTCAGTTGCTAGTTTTCTTTTCAATATCTCAATACGGTGTTCTAAATTAGGGACTTGGATGTCAACAGTTAATCCAACTTCAAAACGAGAGGTTAAACGAGCCATAATATTTCTAAGTTGTGATGCAGGTTTATCACTAGTTATAATAATTTGTTTGTTTTGTTGGTAAAGATAGTCAAAAAGCTTAAAGAATTCCATTTGTGTTTTAGGAGCTCCGCCCATTATTTGAATATCGTCGACTAACAAAACATCAATATCACGATATTTGGCATGAAAGTCATCCATTTTTTGTCTTTTTAGGAGGTTTGCGAAATCCTCGATAAAACCATCAGCTTTTACGTATAAAACTTTTTTATTGATGTTTTCATCGATTATGTAATTACCTATCGCTTGCATTAGATGTGTTTTCCCGAGTCCTACATCACCAAAGATATATAAGGGGTTAGCGACAACACCTGGCTGATCAGCTACTTTCATCGCCATTCTAAAGGCGAACATGTTGCTTTTTCCTACAACAAAAGTATCAAAAGCGTAAGTTGCATTCAAATTTCCTGGCCGGTATTTTAGATGTAAGTTATTTTCAGGTGCAACAAACATCTCATTAGGGACTAGATCAGACTTAACAGAGAATTTAAGGCGAATAGGTTCGCTATGATATTTAAGAGCTAGTTCATTAATCTTCGATAAATAAAGACGATTGATGCGGTTTTTTATGAACTCATTTGGAACAAGAACAAAAAGGTTCCCGTTAGAATACCTATGTGTTGACTTTAAAGGTTCGAAAACATCTGAAAATGTTTCCTCACTTAGTGAACCCTCTAGGTCATTTACAATTTTGTTCCATAAAACATTATATTGGTTCATAGTGTCTCCTCTTATATCTTGTGCATATAGAATAGCATAAAAAAAGAGATGGAGAACAAAAAGTTATCCACATAAAATGTTGGTAACTTTTTAATTAACTTACTGTATTTTGTGGAAAACAAGACACTTTCTTTACATTAAGAGGGTATAACAAAGGTATTTAGTGCTTTTATCCACTTTCCCACAATGTTTGTTGATTGTTGTTAAGTAACCCACAAAATAAAGGGGTTATCTATAATGTTTCTTTTTTCTTAAGGTTACTATATTTCAGATAAAAAAAGAAAGTGAAAAAAAAGGGATAATGTTGTTGACAAAAAGAGACACTTTATATATAATTAAAAAGCATGGATTCGCAAGAAAGGTGGTTTTACTTATGAAAAGAACATATCAACCAAATAAGCGTAAGCGTCAAAAAACTCATGGATTTAGAGCTAGAATGGCAACTGTTGGCGGACGCCGCATACTTGCAAGACGCAGATTAAAAGGACGCGCAGAATTAACTGTATAAGTTAGATTATTTTATAAAAACTCGGACTACTCGGTAAAATAATGAATTATTATTATTTTTGGAGTGGTCCTTTTTTAAAATTATGAAGAAAAGTTATAGAATTAAGAAAAAAAGTGAAATCGATGCGATTTTTAAAACTAAAAAAGTCAAAGGAGACAGTTATTTCGCACTCTATCAAAGTGATGATGAGAGTGGAGATGATTTTCGGTTTGCATTGTCTATTGGAAAAAAATTTGGGAATGCTGTCTTGCGAAATCTAGCAAAAAGACGGATACGGATGATTGTTAGCGAGTTCAAGGGTAAGATCAATAAGAAAAAAAACTTTGTTATTGTCGTTAGACCAAAAGCTCGAGAGTTGAATTACCAAGAAATTGATAAGAAGATAAAAAAACTTATTGAAAAATCAAAACTAACGGAGAAAACAAATGAGAAATAGATTATTATTTTTAGCTATGGCACTAATGCTGGTTTTTACCCTTGCTTCATGTAAAGGAAAAGATAACGAGTTAGCGCTAGTGG
>CAZDCS010000123.1:0-2311 GCA_964504015.1 uncultured Mariniplasma sp.
ATTACTAATAATTGAATATTAGCATTGATTCGTGTGAATGTCAACAATATCAAAAAGGTTTTCATATAAATAAAACAACTTATCTTTAGTTGTTTAGTGCGAGTCCCCTTAAAGTAATAACCACTACCAGAGTTTGACAGTTAAAAAAGAGAGAAACCGATATAAGAGCCCTCTTGAGCCGTTATGCTGGTTTTATTCTCTATATTAGATGTTGCAATGTCAGACAATTTCCTTTCTATATTTTCTTATTTCTTCAACCAAGTCCTCTTTTTTGTTAAATGATAGATCGAATTCTTTCATCATTTCTTGATAAACATTAGTTGGATCACTTATTAAATATACGTTTCTTTTTCAATCAAAGTTGCTGTTGCACTATTTAACGCTTCTTGTATTTTTGCTACTAAGTATTTATTTTTTAGTTTATGCTCTAGGTCCTCATAATTACTAAAGATAAAACAAGTTAAAAAATACCATTACTTCTTTCGTCTTTTCTTATATAAACTTCTCTTGCCTCTAAATCATGCTTCATGATTCACCTTTGGCATTTTTGCTGAATACCTAAATACTTTTTAATCCCATATGGATTGCTCTCCTTAAGTAGACTTGGCGTCTTAATCATTATTTTCAACTAAAAAACTAAGACTAGTATTTGCATTAAGTCCCTTATCAGCTGTCAGGGTTATTTTTCCTCAGTTGAATTTCTTGCGCATTTTATCATGCCCAGGATTAAAGTCTTGCTGTCGTGCACATTACCGAAATAGATCATAAGAAATAGGAATACCAGATGAATCAATAAAAAGACCCCTTTGCATAATTCCGTTTTCTTAAATTCTTTAGATTGCGACAGTTCTAGTTCGATATCCTTACAGTTGCACAATTATATATGTACAATTGTAAGAAAAAAAGAAATGCAACGGAATTTCCACACATAAAAGAAAAGTCGTTGCAAACATGATTAATTGTGTTATACTATACTTGAAAGAAGTTGGTGATATCATGAATAAACAAAAGAAAAAGGATATTGTATTAGACTTTATTCTATCTAATTATGACAAGAGAACCCCAATATTTGTAAAAGATATCTATAGTACTTTCCCTGATACAAGTGAAGGGACAATTAGATCTTTATTTAAGAGATTTTATGAATCGGGAACATTAGAAAAAGTAGAAAACGGTGTATATGCATTACCAAATAAAGATAGTATTCTAGGGAAATCTACTGTATATATTTCAGATGTTGTTGAGAGTAAATACATTAGAGAGGATACGGGGGAAAGAGTGGGGTACAATAGCGGTATTAATTTTTCTAATTTAATAGGATTAACATCTCAAACAGCTAGTGTTAATACCATATATTCAAATAATGTATCAAACAAAAAAAGAATTGCCAAACTGAAAAACAATAGAGTCATTTTAAATGCACCTAGAGTGAGAGTTACAGATTCAAACTACAAATTACTACAGGTGCTCGATTTACTTAATAATTTAGAAAGGTATAGCGAATATGATTTAAAGAAATCAGCTCTTAAAATACTGAAATATCTTGAAAATGCAAATCTAGATGAAGATGAAGTTGAAAATATAGTTTCCACATATCCGTTAGATGCTCAAGTGAAATTTTATAAAATAGGAGGGGCAAATGCGATTACACGAAAATCAAAATGAATTCTCGCAAATTGTACAGACGGTTGCAGAAGAATTTGGATTAGAGACTTTCCAAGTAGAAAAAGATTATTTTGTCTCTTTGTTCTTAAAAGAATTATCTATGGTAGACAACAATGTTGAAATTGTATTTAAAGGTGGAACGTCGTTAGCAAAATGTTACAAAGTAATTGATAGATTTTCTGAAGATATTGATTTAACAATTAAGTTTTCAAATAATAAAGCTGGAGCTGGGTTGCGTAAGAGATTAAAACAGAATATTGTAACCACAATAAATAAACTTGGGATGAAGTTCTTGAATCCTGAAAAAGTTCAATCTGATAGAGATTTTAACTCCTATGAAGTTGGATTTGATAGAATATTTATCACAAAGTCTAGTATGGTTCCTCATATAATTATTGAAACAATCGTTGTCTATAAACCTTATCCACTTGATAAACTTCAAGTAAGTAATTACATTTTAAACTATTTAAAAGTGGCAGGTAAAGACCAAATTATTGAAGATTACGGGCTTGAAGAATTTGAAATGACAGTTCAAAAAATTGAAAGAACATTTGTTGATAAATTATTCGCTATTTGTGATTACCATTTGAATGAGAAATACGACAGATATTCTAGGCATATATACGACCTACATATGATATGGCAA
>CAZDCS010000123.1:2323-3649 GCA_964504015.1 uncultured Mariniplasma sp.
AAAGAGTATTGTTGATGATGTTATCAAAGATAGACAAAGTCAAAAAAATAGAAATCCATCATGCCAACAAGGTGCAGCACCAATAGAAATATTAAAAGAAATTATAAAGACAGATGTTTACAAGAATGACTACAATAATGTCACATCAGAATTTATTCAAAAACCAGTGAAGTATGATGTTTGTATTGAGAGTTTAACTGAAATAATTAAGCAAGATATTATTCCTGAATTAATTAGAAAATACTAGAATATGGCGACTAAATTCAATTTAGTCGTCTTTTTTTTCGTGTGCCGGGCATGGAATTAATCCAAGTGGGGAAAGTCAGTCGGGGGTCTTCACCAACCGCAGAAAAGCGCAAGGGATCTATTACGAGGTAGGGCTGAAGGAAGCGTGTAGCAAATCTTGAACCTATGAACAAAAACTTGATAATAAGCTATAAGGTGGATAAGGTAGCAAGTGATACTGAGATCTAAAGGTAAACGTAAAACCGAAGCAGTAAATCCAGAGGTAATGAAGAAAAAGATTCATACTTACCCCGGGAGGTCTCACACCATTGGGTTTAAGATAACACTAACGAGTCTCCTAATGTCGAAAAAAGTTAAGTGTGACTTTGATGAAAACAACCATAAGATTGAAAAGATGAGGCAATGTAAGAGTCAAATCCTTAAAGCAGTGTCCGAATGCAACATCTAAAAAACTAGTTTGATAGCTCAAGTGAGCTATCAAACTAGTTTTTTGCCCCTTCAACTGTCAAACTCGGTAGGGGCTTATTTAAAGCGCCATAGGATTAACAATTCTCGTTTTAGATTTACCGTTTTTATCCCGGTATCCATCCAGTAAACAAACGAATTTATCCAAACTTGTTTTGCTAGAAGAAAGCATAATGTACATGATGGCACCTCCACAGAATCCTTATGACACACATTGCAATACATTGTAACACTAAAATAGCATTTTTATTAAAAAAACAGCCTTGGGGAGCTGTTGATCGTATCTTAGAGCTGTGGGAGCTGTCAAACTCAGGATTAGCATTGATTTGTGTAAATGTCAACAATATCAAAAATGGGGTTTTATAATTCACCTACATTTTTATTATTGCCTATAAATTAAGCTAACTAGGGGCCGTTGATTTTTGTCTAATTCCCCTAAAATCTACTCAATTGTCATAAACAAACACTTCTTCATTGTATTTTAGCTGTAAAACAAGCATTTCAAAATTTGTATAAAAAGGCATAACTGCCTTAATTTGATTTAAATTCATAACGAATACACAAGACCAATACTTGCTTGTTGTGACTCAGGAAGCTTTGTCATTAACTTAGCTA
>CAZDCS010000124.1:0-3578 GCA_964504015.1 uncultured Mariniplasma sp.
TATCTTAAGATGGTGGTCATGGGTGGACTTGAACCACCGACCCCGGCATTATGAAAATGAACCAGGAAAACGCACCTCCTTATATATCAATCACTTATAGCGTTTGCCTGCCTATAATTGACTGCAAATAACAGTAAAATCGTCCTGATTTGGTACAAAACTGGTACAGTCACTTTTTTAAACCACTTCACTAATATTGAATATTTAGGATTGCTTAAAGATCAGCTCCCACCCACAGACGATATTTGTAGTTATAATACAGTTTTTATAAAGTAAACAAATTGTAATTGAGATATACAGTGTTGCATATCTCCGTTAGCAGAGCCACTGTATACTTAACTGCCATCTGCAAAAATACTACTTTAGGAGAATTTTTTGGAAAAATATGGGCTTAACTTTATAAGTGATGAGGATCTTTTTAATCACGTCAAAAACACAGTAAATGGTTATCGTTTCGACATAGATCTTGAGAAATTCAATAAGAATTTAATAGACCCTATTAAGCTTACTTTTGATACTGGTATTTATGGGAAAGATATTCAAAATGTTGTGGAATCAGAAGTGATTAGGCAAATTGATAAATCAAATACCAACTTAATTGGGTATTTCCACCAAAATATATTCCATTATATTGGAGATGGATGGAGTGTTCCAAGTGAAGGCTGGGATGTAATACATAAAAGTAAAAAAATATATGTAGAAATGAAAAATAAACACAACACTATGAATTCTTCATCTTCAAAAAATACATATATAAGAATGCTTGACCAACTTGTAAATGACTCTGAAGCAACTTGTATGCTTGTAGAGGTTATCGCAAAAAACAGTCAAAATATAAATTGGGATACAACAATCGATAAGAAGAAAGTATCTAACGACAGCATTAGAAGAGTTTCTATAGACAAGTTTTACGAATTAGTAACTAATGATAGTTCAGCATTTAAAAAGTTATGCGAAATTTTACCCAAGGTCATTAATGATGTTGTAAATAATATAACTTTGGATAATAAATCCAATACTGTTGTTTCTGAATTAAAAGAAATCTCACCTAATTTACTTAAAAGCCTGTATTTATTGTCTTTTAAAAAATACGAAGGATTCGGTGATTTTAATGTCTAAAGAGACTATTTCCGAATCACTGTTGGCAGATATTATGTCTGTATCCAAAAGAACAGTTGGAAGCTGGAAAAAAAATGGAAAAGTAAAACCACTAGAAAATGGACGCTATTCTTTATCTGATTTAGATGTCTTCCCCCAAGTAAAGGCAATGCTTGAGTCTAACTGGGAAGAAGAGCAAGAAATAAAACCTATCCGAAATTATAACTCTATTGAATTATTTGCGGGTGCAGGTGGATTAGCCATTGGTTTAGAAAAATCTGGATTTAATGCTATCGCATTGAATGAAATAGACAAAAATGCTTGTGCAACACTCAGAAAAAATCGCCCTGATTGGAATGTCATTGAGGGCGATATAAGTAATGTAGATTTTACCGTATATAAAGATATAGATTTTTTATCAGGTGGATTTCCATGCCAAGCATTCTCTTATGCAGGAAATAAGTTAGGTTTTGAAGATACTAGAGGCACTTTGTTTTTTGAATTTGCAAGAGCAATTAAAGAAATAAAGCCAAAAGTATTCTTAGGTGAAAATGTACGAGGACTATTAACCCATGATAATGGAAAAACATTAGAAGCCATTAAGTCGGTTATTCAAGAACTTGGTTATACTTTAATAGAGCCAAGGGTATTAAAAGCTATTTTCTATCGTGTACCTCAAAAAAGAGAACGGCTATTTCTTGTTTGCATACGAAATGATCTCGTTAAATATAATAATTTTGAATGGCCTGAACCTTTTAATAAAGTTTTAACGGTAAAGGATGCTTTAAAAAAAGGAGTTTTATACAATTCAAATTGCCCTGAATCTCAAGGACAAATTTATCCTAAACGGAAAAAGAAAATTCTGTCTATGGTTCCTCCAGGTGGTTGTTGGGTTGACCTTCCCGATGATATACAAAGAGAATACATGCAAAAAAGTTACTTTATGGGTGGTGGTAAAACTGGAATGGCTAGAAGACTATCATATGACAGCCCTAGCTTAACTTTAACCTGCGCCCCAGCTCAAAAACAAACCGAACGTTGTCACCCAGAAGAAACCAGACCACTAGCCATACGGGAATATGCAAGAATTCAAACCTTTCCTGATAACTGGGAGTTCATGGGATCAGTTAGCAGTCAATATAAACAAATTGGAAATGCTGTGCCTATAAATCTGGCACACGCAATGGGAAAGAAATTAATAGCTCTGCTAAATAATATCGAGAATCGTATTAAAGTATCTAAAACTCACAAGGTTGAAGAAAAAGAAAATACGGCTAAACAAATGAATTTATTTGAGCCTAAGAGTCAGTATAAAGTAAAAAAACATAACAAAAACATGCCCGCAGACAAATCAAAGATACGCCGCTTCGCTCTGTAGATTTGATTTTCTGGTGATGTTGACATTATAACGTTAACTTACAAAACAATAAATGAAAAAGGACTTTGATAATTTTTCAAAAAATCAATCGAAAGACTTCTACGCGCTTTACAATCAAGTACAAAAGGAGCTAGATGAATTATTTGAATCCATAAAAGAAGATCCAGAGTTGAAAAAAATATTCTTTAATATTCCACCATGGGCGCATTTCTACGAACTTCCTTTTTCAACACTACTTGCATCCATAATAGTACGTTTTGATATTACAGAAAAATTTCATAACATTGCTAATAGTACTGATCACATACAAGGGATTATAAATTTATTTTTCAATCCACCTGATATATCCAAACAAATGAAGATATTATCAAATGAAGAAAAGTTGTTTTTACTTAGCCTAGTTATGGCATTATTTTATCAATTCCTATCAATTAACATGCACGGTCGGTCACTTAGCGATTTAGTAAAAATAGCTAAAGATGGCAATGATGATGCTTTATTCGATGCTGTTCTTGTTGATAGTAGCGCAGTATCCACACCTGGCATAGCTCATCGAATTCACATAGCGCAAGCCACTAACGATACTGATTTTAAAAATAAGCTAGCAAAAGCCATTTCAGATAAGAAACCTAAAAGGCGCAGACCTAACAAATTTGACGATGATTTACGCTACATGCTAGCAGCTCTTAATGAACAATTTGGACTATGTTCTCGTACTACTACAAATGAAAAACTATTCGACCTACTGTCTGATGAGCTTCAGCTTTACCCAAAAGGTCAAAAGGAAGGTACAGTTGACGGCTTACAAAAATTCATTCAGCATTTTGCTAAAAAGTACAGGACATAAAATCACACTTTCTTATCCTGCCTAACAGACATTATCTGGCATAACTTAAGTATCCGAAGCAGGTCATTCCGCCCTGCACTTATCGGAGTTAAATTATGCAAGAACATCAATCACCACAAAAGAACACTACAAGAAATGCAGCGCGTGAACAGAGCGAGTCAACGAGCCTGTCACACGCTGCGCCTCTTGTTTCATTTACAAAGGGTACGCCGTCTAGTAACACAGTACCCTCTAAATACAATTCTGATCCTTATA
>CAZDCS010000125.1:0-3566 GCA_964504015.1 uncultured Mariniplasma sp.
TTAGAGTACTTTAATTCAATCCAGGACAATGATAATTACTCCAATTTTATTGAAAAGCTAACCATGAATTAACCAGCCTGTTTCACATCCAGAACTTGGCAAACCACTGGGTTAATTTCTCCGCAACAAACTATGCATACCAAGAACCTGGCTGGTTGAATGCCAAGTTATAAATAGTAAAGATGCATCCTAGCTAAATTTAAAAAAGTAAAATGTAACCTTTTTATGAAATAGATAAAATAGACTTTTCTATATCATCTCTAATAAAGTGTGAAACGCATGTTGCTGAGCTAACGCATTCAATTAATAGTAGCTGACTTTTTAAATATTCAATAAATTTTGTCATTTCATTTTGATCAATGCTAATGCTAACATCAATTTCATCCATAAGTTTTGATGTAAAACCTTTTATGCTTTGATAAAAATTAATACGATTATTAAAATTATTGTTGATGCTTGGATCCAATATAAATGCTATATCTGTAATGATGTTGATAGCAGTACGCCTGTACATTATATTAGTCCTAAACATATCAAGAGCACGAGCAATTGCTAGTACATAAAATGCAGATTGTGAGTATTCAATTTTGAATGATTCAGTAACATCCTTTACAGAAGATAACAATGATTTAAGAGGATAGGACAAGATAATAGTATTTGTTTTTCTCTTCAAATTTAATAAAAATTCATCAGAAAGCTGAAGGTGCCCCGAATATAAAATAAATACCTCTCTCCAATGATCATTGTTGAAATATAAATCTATTAATTTATATTCCAAATTTTTATACTGAATATAATTAGTAGTTAGATACTCTTGTAATGTAAGATGAGAGAATACATATCGTTGATAGGCAATAGGTATAAATAACCCATGTTGTGCGACCATTGACTTCAATACCTGATTTTCACTAACCCCTTCTTGTATTTCGCTAAAATTATTTAATAAATCAAATAATTGTTTTTGTAGTTCATCTAATGTGAAACTAAATTTATCTTTAAAAAAAGCTTCCCCTGCTATTTCACTATACAAGAATGTTTTTTGGCTAAGCACTAACTTTTTATATATATCTGTTGCCCTATCAATATCTCTATCACTGTCCCACTTTACCAGCAATACATTAATGGCTTCCTTATAAAGTTCCGCTCTGTTCTTTGGGAATTCATTTGTGTCATTAAAGTATAAACATAAAAATATCAATAACAATGGCTGTGTTGCTAACTCTTTAATTCCTTTATTTTCATTAGTGCTAAGCAACCGAATGCATTTTTTTCTTTTCTCTTTATTATCATTGAACCAATTTTCAATAAATTTATTGACCTGATTGCTATCAAAATCTGCTAATTCAACATCTGAAAAATCTTCATAATTGTCACGTGCAGCGTGAATTCGACACGACATAATAAATTTATTTTTATAGAAACGTTTTGTAAACTTACAAATATCATCAGAAACTCTATTTATTTCTGACTCACTAACCTCATCTAATCCATCTAGTAGAATCATAAAATTGCCATCCTGTAGCATTTTATCTACAAAAGGTTTAGCGTGAGAAAAGCTATGTATTTCAAATGTGTTCATTACTTGTTTATATAAAGTATCCTCTATCTTATTTTCAGAAAACTCTTTTAGAGAAATAAAAACAGGAATATGTTTATTATTACTATTTGACAATGCTTTAATAGTAATATGTTTTAATAAGGTTGTTTTTCCAGCGCCTGGTTTACCTAAAATAAATATATTTTGAAGTTTTTTAATAACTTCTGTTGAATTATGTCGCTTTTCATTTTGGAATTTACGATCAGATAGGTCGGCATATGAAAAATCTGTCTTTGTTAAAGCTCGGTCAGTTTCTCTTGTTTTTGGCAAAATTTTTAAATCTACATATATATCTTTAACATTAACAGATTGCAACATTCCAAGTATTTTGATTTTTCCAAATGTTTCTTGCAAGTGGTTTCTATATTTGTCGACGTCATTTCCAATATCCTTTTTTTTCCAAATATTCATTAAAATTAAATGTGCACGATCCCAAATGTTCGTAATTACATCGTATTCACCTTTGATATCACTCATAGTTTTACAAATTTAGATACAACTATTAAAATAAATTACTATTTTTAGTAAGACAGGCTTTAATTAGAAGAACAATGCGTTAACTTTTCTCTTCTCTCTTCTCTCTTCTCTCTTCTCTCTTCATTATTGCTGTTTTATTTTCTCTGCGTTCAACCTTATAAACGTCAGAAACCTGCTTTTGATCTTTCTGCTCTTTCGCTTTTTTTCCATTTCTTCTACGGACTTTGAAAAACCGACATACTACACTTCCACGTCAGTTTCTGCTTTTTCACGGGATTATGTTCACCGCGTCCAGCTTAAATAAATTCAAGCGAACTTGCTTCACAGTGATCAATTTTAGCTCTTTCAACAAACAATTTCTTTTCCGCTGATGGCTTTAAAAATAGAAGATAACCATGAATTAACCAGCCTGTTTCACATCCAGAACTTGGCAAACCACTGGCTTATTTTCTCCGCAACAAACTATGCATGAGAAGAACTTGGCTGGTTGAATGCCAAGTTATAAAAACTTGGTAGTTTTGAGGCTGGTTTTCCTCTGCTTTGCTTTCGCTTATTGTTCTCAAAAAGAGAAAGTAACGCCTCTTGCCTTTATCTGTGGGGCTTTTTAGTTATTAAAGTGCTTCACTGGTGTCCTGGTTTCCCAATATATTCATTATCTCGACTGTATCATCTTCAATACGATAATAGATATTATCAACACCACATACACTGCGTCTGTATCCTTTACGGATATAATCAACAGGTTGATATAAATATGGTTGCTTTGCTAGTTGCTCGAAACGATCAAAAAAATCATTGTAATATTTATCCGCTTGAGCTTCGCCCCATTTTTTAAGACCATGATAATAAATACGCCGTAAATCGGCTTTAGCATCTGGTGTGAGTTTATAGTCTCCCATTATGTCGCAACTCGCCCTTAAATTCAGCTAGGATTTCTTTACGAGTTTGGTCAATAAAACCACTCTGTTCAGATTTAATAAGTTTGGCGCGAATTATTTCAATTTCGTTTTGTTCTACTCGTGCTTTTCGAATTAAGTCGTTTACAACTTCACTTTTGCTGGCGTATTCCTCACTTTTAACCTGAGCTTTTAGCCAGTTATCGTTCGGAGTTGTAAATGAAATGCTTTGTCTTGTCATTAAGCTACCTTCTGAATGGTTCTAATATGGTGTTATTATGCATCAATAATTTATCTATTGTAAATTAAAAAACCTGACTTAGCTTGGTTAATAGCACTCAGCTGTGATTTATCTTTGCTCTGTTTTGAGTTCCACGACAAACCCTGCTTTTTCGCAAGCTTATGGTCTCCGCGTCAGGACCCTATCTCGGCCATGTTGTCGTTGGTGTCGAATGTATGCATTGCTGGTACTGGGTTTCCGACTTTTGTGAAGACCTGGGCATAGATTTCATTTTGGGTCACGCTCTGTATATGAAAGCGATTCATCCTAGAAAAATCAGTTGAATTTATCCCTACTAAAAAAATTCAGCATAACT
>CAZDCS010000126.1:0-3565 GCA_964504015.1 uncultured Mariniplasma sp.
AAATAACTAATGGCGTTCCAAGAGGGATTCGAACCCCCGACCGACGGCTTAGAAGGCCGTTGCTCTATCCAGCTGAGCTATTGGAACATTTTAGCCGGCATTGATTATTATAACGCAATCAATGCCGAATGTAAAGTGTTAATTGGTATCAAATTGACTATTGTACAAATTCGCATAAAAACCATTGTCTTTAAGTAGTTTTTCATGACTTCCTTGCTCAACAATATTCCCATCATCCATCACGAAAATAACATCAGCATCTTTAATTGTAGAAAGTCTGTGGGCAATCACAAAACTAGTTCTATTTTTCATCAGCTCTTCCATTGCTCTTTGAATCAAGACTTCGGTTCTTGTGTCAACACTCGATGTTGCTTCATCTAAGATAAGCATTGGACAATCAGCTAGCATTGCACGACTAATCGTCAATAATTGTCTTTGCCCTTGACTGATATTTTCGCCGCTTTCTCCTAATTCAAATTGGTATCCTCCTGCTAAGGATTCAATAAAGTGATGAGTTTGTGCCAGTTTAGCAGCTTTTAAAACTTCTTTGTTTGTCTTATTATCTGAACCATATGTTATATTGTCTAAGACGCTACCTTCAAATAACCAAGTATCTTGAAGTACCATTCCAAATAGTGATCTGACTGATTTTCTTGACATCTTTTTAATATCTACTCCATCAATTTCAATCGACCCTGATTTAAGCTCATAAAAGCGCATTAATAGATTAACGATTGTTGTCTTACCTGCACCTGTTGGCCCAACTATCGCTACCTTTTGCCCTGGTTTGACCTCAGCACTAAACCCCTTTATAACATCAACTTCTGGGACATAACCAAAATAAACATCTTTAAAAACAATATGTCCTTTTATTTTGTTTAACTTAATCAAATTATCTTTTTCAAATGACTCTTCTTTTTCATCTAATAAGTTGAAAATACGCTCTGAAGCTGCTGCTGTTGACTGCATGACAGCAGCAATACTACCCATTTGCATTATCGGTTGATTAATTTGTCTAGTATATTGAATGAAAGCTTGAATAATTCCAACTTGAATAGCAAACAGCGGGTTAGTCGTAATAACTAAGAAAGCTCCCACAACTGCGATTGCTATATAAGCTAGATTACTAATGAAAAACTGAACAGGAAACATAATTCCTGAAATAAATTGTGACCTAACTGCACTGTAGTACAGATCATTATTAATTCTTTCAAAATTATTATAATAATGTGGGTGATTGTTAAAAACCTTTAACACCGTATGTCCACCATATGTTTCTTCGACATGACCGTTAAGCTCCCCGTAAGACTTAGCTTGTTTTCTAAAGTAGCGTTGACTCATTTTAACAAATGTTTTAGCTACTAATAAACTTATTACAGTGGTTATTAAAACAATCCCTGTTAGTGTCAAACTGAGCAATGACATCATCACAAATATCCCTATAACTAATGTAACTGCTCTAAATAATTCAGAAATAGATTGTGACAGGGTCGCATTAATTGTTTCAACATCATGAGTAACACGCCCTAGGATGTCGCCAAATTGTTGACTATCAAAATATTTTAAAGGCAGGCGATTAATTTTGCTTGACAATTCTTTACGCATTGAATAAGTTAAGTTTTGTGTCATGCCAATTAAGATAAATGACTGCAAGTAATTAAATGATGCAGAAATAAGAAATGTTGCTGCTATTACTAAAGCAAGTTCTCCAATTGATAAATTGATATTGCCAATAACATTAATTAATCCTAATGGTCTTCCTGTTGTAAAAGCGCCAGCAACCTCAGAGGTGATTAGACCTAGTAACCAAGGCGCTAAGACGGCTACTAAAGATGCAGAAACAGCCATAAATCCTGCAAGAAATATTTTAGCCTTGTAGGGTTTTAAATATTTCGCGAGTTTTAATAAAGTACCTTTAAAATCTTGCGGCTTTTCAATATAACTACTCATCCCTCGGCGACCCATCATGGGTTTAGGGGTCTTCTCACTGCCTTTTTTATTGTTTTGCTGGTTCATTTCAGTTCCTCCTTTGATAATTGTGAGGAGGCTATTTCTTGATAAACAAGACATGATGACATTAATTGTTTATGTGTTCCTTTTCCAACAATCACACCTTGGTCAAGAACAATAATTTGATCGGCATTTTTAATGGTGTTAATTCTTTGAGCAACAATGATCTTTGTTGCTTGAATTTTTTCATCTAGCATTTTTCTGACTCTTTGATCCGTTTGATAATCAAGTGCTGAAAAAGAGTCATCAAAAATATAGATTTTCGGACCTTTGGCAATTGCTCTTGCAATGGATAACCGTTGCCTTTGCCCTCCTGAAACATTTGAGCCTCTTTGTGCTATTTGGTGATCATAGCCTGCTTCAAGTTCATCGATGTAGTCCTTTACTTGAGCTATTGTCGCTGCTTGTTCCAATAGATCATCATCAAATTCCTTATTGCTAAATAAGATATTAGCCTTAATGCTTCCACCAAACAATATTCCTGTTTGAGGAACATAACCCAACATTGAATGCAGGTCTTCTTGCTTTAAATCCTTAATATTGATTTCATCGATTAAAATTGAACCACTTGTTATTTCATAAAACCTTGGAATTAGGTTAATAAGTGTTGATTTACCGGAGCCAGTTGAGCCGATAAATGCTGTCGTTTTTCCTGATTTTGCCGTAAAAGATATTTTTGATAAAACTGGCTTCATTGCCCCTGGATATTGGAAACTAACATTGCGAAAAGTCACTTCTCCCTTAATCTCTTTTGGCAACTGCACAGGGGTAACTGGGTCATTGATTTCAATCTCCGTGTTTAAGACTTCCATTATCCGTCTAGCTGAGATGCTCGCCCTGGGAAACATAACAAAAATCATGGTAATAAACATAAATGCCATAATCGCTCGCATCGCATACTGCATTAAAGCCATCATCGAACCTGGATTAAATCCATCGATTCCAATAAAGTACTTTGACCCAAAATAAACAATTGATAAACTTGTTAACCCCATAATAAGACTCATTAATGGCCACATCATACCCATCACACGATTAACAAAAATATTTAGTTTCATTGACTCTTTACTAGCATCATCAATTCGTTTTGCTTGGTATTTTTGAGTGTTAAAGGCGCGAACAACTCTAAGTCCAGTTAAATTTTCTCTTGTCACTAAATTTAGTTTATCAACTAATTTTTGAACTAGTTCAAATTTAGGAATAGTAACAGCGAAAACAATTGACAACATAATGACTAAGCTTATAATTGAAGCGATTAATAATAGTGATAATGTTGGTTGTTGTGCTATTGAAAATGCAATAGCACCAATTGCTAGAATTGGCGCTAAAATAATCATACGAAGCATTATATTAACAAATGTTTGCACTTGTTGAATATCATTAGTCGACCTTGTTATTAAAGAAGATGTTGTAAAATGATCCATTTCTAGAAGTGAAAACTTTTCAATTTTTTGATAAACTGCTTTTCTAACTCTAAGAGCGAAACCTGCTGAGATTTTCGCTTCCAAAAAACCGCTAAAAACGGGGCTGTCGGTAAATAGTTTTTCTGACAAAA
>CAZDCS010000127.1:0-1666 GCA_964504015.1 uncultured Mariniplasma sp.
TTTAAAAGGTATTTTGGCACAAATCCCTCTAATTACCTTCGCTAAGTATTATGTTTTTTTATCCATGATTATGGGTGCTGCAATTTACTGTAACAGGTGGTATTGCTTTTATCGGTTTAATGGCCCCACATATAGCTAAGACTTTAATTGGTCCAAGAAGTCAATTATATGTTCCTGTTGCGATTCTTGTTGGTGGTTGGCTACTGTTATTTGCCGATACATTGGGTCGTGTTTTAGTTGAACCTGGTGAAATTGCAGCTGGTCTCATGGTTTCTTTAATTGGTGCACCATATTTTGTTTATTTATTATTCAAAAGCAACTTGACAGTCTAAGGTTTTATAACTTGATTCTATAGGAATTTTCTTTTTTAGCGGAAGGTTACAAGTTGACAGCTAGTTTGAAAAAAATATTAGGCGCTGATTTGCGCTGATTACTATGATTTAAATATGTGATCTAAAGTAAGAGATAAATCATTATTAATTTCCTTAGTGAATAGTAGCTGGTAAACATTCAAACCAGAAACTCTAAAGGAAGCTGCGCACCCTTGTAAGTAAAGACCCCACATTCTGACAAAGCGCCGGTCAAACTTTTTTTCTATTTCGTTCGAGTGCTGGCAAAACTTTTCATGCCATCGATCTAAAGTCATAGCGTAGTGCCTTCTGAGACTTTCTGCATGGACCAAGTGAAAATTATAGTCGGGTAACAGGGTAATAATTTCCCTTAGGGTGGGAATATATCCGCCGGGGAAAATATATTTCTGTATCCAAGGATTAGTAGAGCTTTCTTTTTGTTTGGTAATAGTTTGTAATATAGATACTCCCCTAGGTTTGAGTAGTTCATGTACTTGTTTCATGTATTTTGGCATATTTTCTTTTCCCACATGTTCAAACATGCCCACGCTTACTATTTTATCAAATTGATATTCGTCTTTATTTAAGTCTAGATAATCTAATAGTTTTACCTCGACTCGATCCGTGAGATTGAGCTGGGCTATTATTTTCTGGGCGGTCTGGCACTGTTCCTGACTTATAGTGATGCCTATCGCTTTGATATCAAAAAGTTGTGCAGCTCTTATGACTAACCAGCCCCAACCGCAGCCAATATCCAGTAAGCGTTCATCAGATCGCAATTCTAGTTTTTTAAGAAGGTAATCTATCTTCTGTATTTGAGCTTGTAAAAGGCTATCGTTAGGATTTTTAAAATAGGCACAAGAATAGCTCATGGTTTCATCCAACCATAGTGAAAAGAAATCATCACCTAAATCATAGTGATGCTGGATATCTTTCTTTTGCCTAATTTTAGCTTTGGCTATATTTAGTGTTTTAAAGGAAGTTGACAAAATTTTACTCCCCAGGTCTTTAGCTACAAGATTATCCCTATTCAAATCGATGATCCATATAAGTTCTTCCATACTTCCTTCAAAGTCTATAATTTCGTCCATATAAGCTTCGCCAAGGGTTGTTATTAGATCATCAAGATCAAAGTTGAATTCTGCAGGAAAAGGCTTTCGGAATATAACTTTTAAAGTTGGTTCACCATTTCCGTATATATTCTCTTCCCCATCCCAATAAACTACCTTGATACTAATGCCATCCCTTTTAAGTTTTTTAAAAACTGACTTCAATATTTTTTTTTGCATAATATCACTCCTTCAATTTTTAGTTTT
>CAZDCS010000127.1:1766-3562 GCA_964504015.1 uncultured Mariniplasma sp.
TGTTGCCTAATGAACAGTTATTGATAGTAGTATAGCATAGCTGATAATGAAAATAAATACCATTTGAAAAAATTTCAATTCGTGATTTGATAGGTTAAAGCGGTTGCGGGGACACTTTCCTTGCTATTTAACTTAAATATAATAACGATTTTGACAAAAAAATAATGCTGCTGTATACTGGTCTTAGGTGAATATGATTATCATTGCTTTATACTTATACTAAGAAATATAAGTTTGTGTGTTTATGGGCTAGGCAAGCATGGAAGCGAAAATTAATATTTGAGAGGTGTCATATGAATAGTAGCGTTAAAAATATAGGACTAAAAGAGTTGTTAGAAATGATAGATGCGTGGGACTCAAAAGTAAGACTAGAACCTCCAGAGGAAATTTACTGGGATATGAGAGAAGACTTAGGCAGAGGGTTTATATACGCTCTTAAAATTAGAGAAGGGATCACATTAGGAATTCATGATTACGTATTAAGAGAGAAATTTAAAACCACGGTATTTAATCCAGACTCTTTATTTCACATGAATTTTGCAATTTCAGGGCGATCATTATGCCATTTCATACACAAAGATGGAAGTAGCGAAGAGTATGTTTTGGGCGAGCAAAATATTTCTATATTTTACAAACCAGCAAGTCAAATCGACTCATATTTCGAGGATAACATAATAATGAGATCTGTGACAATTTCTGTCGCGCCAGCGATACTGGGGAGTCTTCTAAGAAAGCTAGGATTTGTTTCTTCTTGCGATTTTCGAAGTATTTTTGAAGGGGATTATACTAAGGACTATAAAAAACAATTGCGAATGACAGTTGCTATTAGTCATATAGTTTATGAAATCATAAAATGCTCTTATGTTGGAGGTGTCAAACGGTTATGGCTCGAAGCTAAAACCTTAGAACTACTTGCGCATATATTAGTACAAATAGGAGAGAACAAAGAAAAGGGAGACAAGCTAAAGTTTAGAAAAGATGAAATGCTAAGCATAATGAAAACGAAAGATATTTTAGTTGAAAACTTGCTAGAACCGCCATCATTATTGGAATTATCAAGGCTAGCTGGCATAAACAAAAACAAACTAAACCAAGGATTTAGAGAATTGTATGGAATTAGTGTATTTGAGTTTTTGAGGTATAAAAGGTTAGAGAGAGGTAAGGAGCTTTTAATAAATAAGGAAAAAAGCATCGCAGAAATATCTGCTGAAATTGGGTACGCTCAACAATGCAATTTCACAAAAGCTTTCAAAAAGCAATTTGGGGTAAATCCCAAAAGATATCTGCGAGAATAAAACCCAGCGTAGATTGTCATAACCATGTTTCGAAGTTAAAAAAGAGGATCTATTTTATGTTATAAAAAACTTCCTTGTGGCAAATTTAAAAGTTCGCAATGCAAAGAAAAAAAATGTGAATTATAGTATAATAAAGCGTATGATAATTCTTATCAGCAAGAATTGTTGTACGCTTTATTATAAAGCAAAAGGTTGTGAAAAAATTAGCTATTCCTGGGATGATGGGCATGATAGTGGTTGGTTTGTACACTTTAATGGATGCAATTTTTGTAGGGTAACTGATAGGAAAAGAGGCTGTAGGAGCAGTAGCATTAGCATATTTTAAACATCATCTTAAATCCTCTATTTATTGCTGGTTGAGAACGAGGAACGATGGTGTGGGATGGGGGAGGTGATTGCTTTTCCAATTACTCAGTCACTCAGTCACTCATAGGGTTTTTGGTTTTAAAAATTATACAAGGAGGGTTAAAAAATGTTAAAAATCAACAGGAAAATGTCGGG
>CAZDCS010000128.1:0-3534 GCA_964504015.1 uncultured Mariniplasma sp.
AACATGTCTTTAGCAAAGAAATCACGCTTGCTGTTGAAAATACAACAGGTTCAGGTGATGCTTTTTTCTCAGGTGTAATATATGCTAAATTAAATGATCTACCCTTACTGACATATGGTATAGCTGCAGCTATTATTAACGTTAAAGCTAAAAACACAGTCGCTCATCAAATGAGCTTAAAAAAACTAAAACAAACAATAAAGGAGTATGACCTATGAATAACTACATCAAAATAAGTGAAAGTGTTAAACAAGCTCTCTTAGAAAATAAGCCGGTAGTAGCACTTGAGTCAACAATTATCTCTCACGGAATGCCTTATCCTGATAATATCAAGATGGCACTTCAAGTTGAACAAATAATTAAAGACCAAGGTGCAGTTCCTGCAACAATAGCTATTTTAAATGGAGTAATAAAAGTTGGACTAACAAAACAAGAAATTGAAGAGCTAGCACAGGCTAAAGATGTTTTAAAGGTAAGTAAACGTGATCTCGCATATGCTGTTTCAACAAATAAAATAGGCGCGACAACTGTTTCAGCAACAATGATTATTGCCCAAAAGGCCGGAATTAAAGTGTTTGCTACTGGAGGTATTGGAGGTGTGCACAAAGGTGCACAAGAAACTTTCGATATTTCTCGTGATCTTGAGGAATTAGCTAATGTTGATGTAGCGGTTGTTTGTGCAGGGGTAAAATCAATTCTTGACCTAGGTCTAACATTAGAGTATCTAGAAACTAAAGGAGTTGAAGTTCTTGGTTACAAAACAAAAGAACTACCGTCTTTTTATAGTCGAAAATCAGGGTTTAATGTTGACTATCAAATGGACTCACCAAAAGATATCGCTAAACTAATGCACACGAAATGGCAATTAGGGTTATCTGGGGGAGTTGTCATAGCTAACCCAATTGACAAACAAGACAGCATGGACAGTCAAAAAATTGATGAGATTATTAAAAAAGCAGTAATAGAGGCTAATAAGTTAGGCATTAAAGGAAAAGATATAACACCATATCTTTTAGCTAAGGTAAAACAAATGAGCAAAGGTGAGAGCTTGGATGCTAATTTAAAGCTTATCTTTAATAATGCAAAATTAGCAGCACAAATCGCTGTCTTTTATGTTATGCTATAAATATAATTTATCTGACAATAAATTTAATATCTATTAGCATCTAATTACCTTTTGTAGCGACAAAAGGACAAAAATATAATATAATAGATTGAACAGCTTTTGAAAAGAGGAATTTTAATGGATTTATTTAAAAAGTGTTACCAATATGACATCGCTAAAAAGGCTCGTGCAGGTGGGTATTATCCATATTTTCATGAACTGACTAGTAGACAAGATACCGTTGTTCATATGGAAGGCAAAGAGATGATTATGATTGGTTCTAATAACTATTTAGGACTAACATCACATCCTGAAGTAATTCAAGCTTCGATTGAAGCAACTTTAAAATATGGAACCGGAGTTTCTGGTTCAAGGTTCTTAAACGGAACACTTAATCTTCATAAAGAATTAGAAAGAGAGTTAGCTTCTTTCTTAAACAAAGAAGATTGTACAATCTTTGGAACTGGTTTCCAAGCAAACTTAGCAATCATCGCTTCAGTAGCAGGAAGAAATGATATTATTTTTTCTGATAAAGAAAATCATGCAAGTATCTATGATGGAATTAGATTAAGTTATGCTCAAGTAGTTCGTTATAATCATAGCGACATGGCAGACCTAGAAGCAAAACTTGCGAGTGCACCAGAAAATAAGGGTAAGTTTATTGTTACTGATGGTATTTTTTCGATGAGTGGAGATATTGCTAGGCTTCCTGAAATAGTTAAACTAGCTAAAAAATATGGCGCACGCATCATGGTTGATGATGCGCATGGTTTTGGTGTAATAGGAGCTCATGGTAGAGGTACGGCTGAACATTTTGGATTAGAAAAAGAAGTCGATATTATTATGGGAACATTTTCCAAGTCATTAGCTAGCTTGGGTGGTTATATGGTAGCTGAAGAAGATGTTGTTGAATATGTTAGACATAATGCAAGACCCTATATCTTTTCAGCAGCGGTAACACCTTCAAATACAGCTGCAGCTCTTTCAGCACTTCGTGTTTTAAAAAGAGAGCCAGAGCGTGTAAAAGCACTCGAAGATATCACGCAATATATGCGTGATGGACTTAAAAAGTGCGGCTTAAAGATTAAGGATTCAACAACCCCAATTATTCCTATTTATACATATACACTAGAAAAAACATTAGCGGCGTGTAATTTATTGTTTGAAAATGGCGTTTATGTTAACCCCGTTATCCCCCCTGCTGCTCCAGCTGGCGAGTGTTTAATTCGTACTAGTTATACAGCTACACATACTAAAGAGCAAATGGATACTGCAATGAAAAAAATTGCAGATGTGCTAAAGGGCTTAGGGGTCATTAAGGAGTAAAGATGAAAGTTATTATCGTTACAGGCGCATCATCTGGAATTGGGTTAGCAATTGCTAAACACTTGGTTAAAAAAGGTAATCGTGTTTATGGTGTTTCACGCACGAAAATTCATGAAAAAAACATTAGAAGCATTCAAGCTGATGTTACTGATAGCAAAAAGTTAAAAGAAGTCTATCAAGAAATATATGATAATGAAGGCAGAGTTGATATTTTAATTAATAATGCTGGATTTGGTATTTCTGGGAGTATCGAAGATACTCCATCTGCCGATATTGAGTCTTTGTTCAATGTTAATTTTTTTGGTGTTGTCAACTCGACTAAAGCAGTACTACCAGTAATGCGTAAAAGTGGTGGTGGAAAAATCTTAAACATTAGTTCAGTAGCTTCAAAATTAACAATTCCTTTTCAGTCATTTTACAGTAGCACAAAGGCAGCAGTAAATACTTTTTCTGAGGCATTGGCTAATGAAGTAGCACCTTTTAAGATTCAAGTGGGTGTGGTGTTGCCAGGAGATATTAAAACAGGGTTTAGTAAAAACCGCAAGAAGAATAAAGTTGAGAGTTGTTGTTATGCAAAACGTGTTGAATTATCGCTTGGTTTGATGGAAAAAGATGAACATAACGGCATGGATCCTGAATGCATTGCTAAAGCTGTTAATCGTTTGGTTAATAAAAAAAGGATTCCTTTATATAAGACTGTTGGGTTAAAGTATAAAGTGTTTGTTTTGTTAGCTAAGATATTACCGGCAAAGTTTGTTAACAATCTTGTTGGTTCAGTTTATGCGTTTAAAAAAACAAAATAGTGATTAAAGATAAAAAAACTCTCCAAACTCTAAATGGATATTTAGAAGTGGAGAGTTTTTTGATATCCAAATGATATAGGAAGTTTGAGTTTTCGCAAAATTTCATCTAATAAAAAAAGCCAGCTATTTTTCATTAAATAAGTGGCTTTTTTAGTCTAAAAGCATATAAAAACCCTTCATTTTTTGGTATAATTAAGCTGAAACAAAAACTATACTAAACAAAAAACGAAAGGACTTTTACATGACTAATTAGGGCTTGTTGATTTACATTTTAATCGCTTTGTTATGCGATAAAGTGTC
>CAZDCS010000129.1:0-3532 GCA_964504015.1 uncultured Mariniplasma sp.
TCAGTTATGGAATTTATGATATGCCCAATAAACATTTAGATAAATTAAAAAAAAAGGGGCTAACGATTATCGGCTATGCAGCTAAAACACAAGAGCAACTAGACTTTGTCAAGATACACTACCATAATACTGTGTTTGAATTTTTTGATCCTAAGAAAAAGGCACCTCGATGAGGTGCCACTTTTTTTAGTCCATATCAACATCGAAGCTTTCAAGTATTGATTTTTTTTCAGTTACTGCATCTCCGTGTTTAGTTAAAAACATTGTAATAAACGATAGTGCTACAAAAAATGCCGCGTAGGGAAATAAAGCCTTTAAGTGGATAGCATCCATTAATATACCCGATAATATCGGTGTTAGAATTTGTGCTCCCATTGAGAAAGTGTAATAATACCCTGTGTATTTGCCGACATCACTACCTTTGGCAAGCTCAACAACCATTGGATAAGAGTTCACATTTATCGTAGCCCAAGCAATACCTGTTAAACCAAAGATAATAAACATAACCCAACCAGTATCTGGGGTTAAGAAAAAGACCGATCCAAAACTAATGGTTAATAAAACTATTCCCATTAGAATCATTTTTCTTCTTCCTATTTTGGTCGACAGAATACCAATTGGAATGAATGCAATAATAGCGGTGACATTAGCAATTAAAAGTGGGATTACAAATGATGATATTTGTAAAATTTTTGGCGCATAATCAGTAACCTTTGAGATTACTGCATTATAGCCCATAAACCATAAGAAGACAGAAAATAAAATTAAATATAATGAAATCTTTTTATCGCGAGGCAATTCATGCATTTTATGCACATCATCTTCTTCTTCAGTTAAGCCCCATTTAGCATCTTCTGCGATCCGCTGTCTAGCCATCTTAGGCTCATTAACCTTCCATAAAAACAAAGCTAAAACAATTAGCATAACAACCGCAACACCAACAAAGGCCATAGTATAACTAACATAAGAACTACCTGCTAGTCCAAATACTGTTAAGATAATAAGGGCTGTTGTTCCTGCTGCTGCACCCATTAAATTAATAATAGCATTCGCTTTGCTTCTAAGTGGTTTAATTGTCATATCAGGCATTAGTGCTACCGCAGGTGATCTAAAGACTGACATAAAAAATAACGCTACAAATAAAATGGAGACGAAAATAATAAGATTAGTCGGGTTTACAACCGTTATCTCCCAGGCTAAATTACTTAAATAAATACTATAATAACCATTCATAAAAGAGACATCTCTAACTTCAAGATCTCCTGTAGTTCTTCCGTCTAAGATCGAAGACATACCATCATAAACTCGGTCTTCCCAATTATCAAATCTATCTTGTGTAATTATCTCCCTAGTTAGAGCATCTTCTCTTTCAAGCTGCATCTCATTAACTATATCATCCCAAAACCCGATATCTAGACGATTATCTGTCCCATCTCTTAGGTGGTCATACTTTTCAACAATAATCGTTTCATGGACGCGGTTTGTTTGGTAATTATCACTAAACGCTAGCCCCATAAAAGCAAATGCGGCAACTATTGTCCCAATAATAATATAGGGTGTTCGCCTTCCTAATTTATGATTAGTCCTATCGGATAGCGCTCCAAATAACGGCAACATAACAAGAGCAAGCATATTATCTAATGCCATGACAACACCAGACCAGGTTTGGTTTAGTCCAAACTTATCAATTAATATCTTTGCGATTATCGCATCATAAGTCTGCCAAAAAATAACAACAATAAAAAAAGCTAACCCTACATAAAAGACTTTTTTGTGATCAAGTTTCATTCTCTCATACCTCATCTTTTTTTTTACTTCATTTCATTTAGTA
Organism: uncultured Mariniplasma sp.; assembly: GCA_964504015.1. Taxonomy (GTDB): domain Bacteria; phylum Bacillota_I; class Bacilli_A; order Acholeplasmatales; family Acholeplasmataceae; genus Peloplasma. Next base: position 1,832 of record CAZDCS010000129.1, read on the forward strand.
TAGCATAAATTCATCATTAATAACTAGTTTCTCTTATATTAAACTTTTTTCTGCCGTTCTTTCATTAATAAAAAAAAGGCCTAACACTTGATAGGCCTTTTATATCTCTATACTGCTTTAGAGCCTAGTTCTATTGCCTTTTGATTAATTGCGAACATTGAAGCTTTCTTTGCGCCAAATATCTGTTTCAATGACTCTAGAATCACTTCTTTTTTAAAAAGATCAACTTTTTTAATATAAGCGCCTAACATAATCATATTAGCAACTTGTGGCTTACCCAAAGAAGATGCTATTTCTGTAATCGGAATCCCAAAACCATTGAACACTTCGTTAGTATCATCATTTTTCATTAATGATGAATTATAAAAGACATTTCCGCCTTCTTTAACTTTACCGCTAAACTTGACAAATGATGGCTCATTAAAAGCCAAAAGATCATCAGAAATCCTAAAAACAGGAGAATAGATTGGTTTATCGCTTATTGTTACGGCACAATTAGCTGTACCACCTCTTGTCTCTGGTCCGTAAGTAGGAACCCACAAACTATAAAGTCCTTGTGCATTTGCCGCATGTGCTAATATTTGACCCGCTAGCATAACACCTTGTCCACCAAATCCAGAAACACGAATTGTTCTAATCATGGCTTTTCCACATCCCTTAAAACGCCTAAAGGAAATATTGGCAACATTTCTTCTTTTGACCAATCAAGTGCTTGTTTAGGTGTCATCTTCCAGTTGACAGGACATGTTGAAATAACCTCAATCATTGTAAATCCTTTTTTCTCAATTTGATAAGTAAAAGCCTTTTTAATTGCTTTTTTTGTTTTGCGTATATTTTTAATGTCGTGTAGTGAAACACGATCAATATATGCTGCTCCATCAATTTGTGCGAAAATCTCCGCTATTTTCATCGGTTTCCCGTGATCTGCTTCTATACGACCAGCTTGTGATGTCGAAGTCTTTTGACCCAACAGTGATGTTGGTGCCATTTGCCCACCAGTCATCCCAAAAGTTGAGTTATTAGCCAGAATAACTGTGATATTTTCACCTCTAACTGCTGCATGAATAGTTTCAGCAATCCCAATAGAACCTAGATCTCCGTCGCCTTGATAAGTAAAAACAACTCTATCTGGTAATACTCTTTTAATGCCTGTAGCTGTAGCGCAAGCTCTTCCGTGAGGAACTTGTTGAAAATCAGTGTTTATATAATCATAACTAAAAACAGAACACCCAACTGAGGCGACACCAACAGTAGTCCCTAAGACACCTAGTTCTTCTAGGACTTCAGCAACTAACTTGTGGAGTATCCCGTGTGTACAGCCAGGACAGTAATGTGTTTTTCCTTCCGTTAGACCTTTAGATCTTTCATATTTAATCATTTATTCCACCACTCTTTCATCAAAACTAAGAATAGCTTCAACAATCTCTTCTGGACCAGGAACTACCCCTCCTGTTCGACCGAAAAAAGCGACTGGCAGTCTTCCTTTATTAGAGATTAAAACATCATCTAACATCTGCCCTAAACTCATTTCAGCCACCAATATTCCTTTAACAGATTTTGGAATTAAATCAAACGCACATTTTGGATATGGCCATAACGAAATCGGCTTGATAAGTCCAACTTTAACCCCTATTTCTTTTAATTGGGCAATTGATGAGCGCGTGATACGCGCAACAGTCCCGTAGGCAACAATCACGTATT
>CAZDCS010000130.1:0-3529 GCA_964504015.1 uncultured Mariniplasma sp.
CAATTAAACCTTCAACGTCTACTCTGACCTCTTTTAGTCTGTCTTCAATTTCTTTTTTTCTAAGTTCTAAATTCATTTGTTATCCTTTCTTAAAGCTGTGTTTTTATTTTTATTCTTTTTTTAATACATTGTATCTTTCCGTTTTGCTCTGCTAAGTCCATAGCCTTAAGTTCTAACTCCATAGATTCAAAAGAACGAGCATATATATTTGTCATATCATATGCCGGTGTATCCACAATCGACACATCATATAAACGATCAATTTTAGTAATGGTTCTTACCGGTATTTCGCCTTCCCTATTCCACACTTGCTCTTTTGCCGTAAATGCAAAACTCATTTTATCTAATAGCCCACTTTTAACCATTTTATAAATGTCTTTATTTCCTTGTGTGTCTAAAAGTTCCGCTCTTACTTTAAGCCCGATATTATCAACAAGAAGCGTAAGTGATTTGTTTTTTGTTCTTGCAACAATTAAAAACGAATCCAAGTGATTATATTTCATTGGCACATCATGCATTTTAGTTTCAGCTAATGCGTTTCTATCGATTTTTTCGATAAATCCATATTTTTTATTGCCTATTAGAGTTTCACTATCAAAAATAAGAGCATATCCTTCTAAGATCATTTTCCCTTCAATTTCTTCTAAGGTTACATCAGCTAGTCTAGTTTCTTTTATCATTTGTTCTAACCTCTATTTTCTGTATTTTAATATTTTCTTTCTTCGCTTTTTCTAAATGCTCATATTCTAATTCTGCATCTTTATAGACTAAACCCTTAATCTTTTCCTTCTTGCAAAACTCATCAATTATTTTAATCTTTTCGCTTTGGATCTTTAACACTGCCTTTAGCGCCTCATTTGTAATATTGGCATTAACTGTTATTTTCATTGTCCACCTTCTCCTTTTTTCCGACTTGATATTGGTTTGCTTTATTAGCATCAACAAAATTTAGTGATTGAAGTCTTTTGTTTCCATCTTCTATCGGCTCTAGTCCCAATAGGGCTCTTGATTCGTTTATAGACATAATTCCCAAACTCATTAATTTTTCAATTGCCATAACTTTCGTGTTCCATGAAGCATATTGCAATCTTTGACTATAAAAAACTATTTCTTCTTTTCTTTTTAATTGATTATTTGTTAACAAACCCAAAGAAAACGCCTCACTGAGTTGTATGGCCAGTGGTTCTATTGTTGATTCATAAAATGAGTTGTATTCATCTTCACTATATTTGTTTGTAAAAATTGGAATTGATACTCCAAAATAATTTAAAATCTTTGATTGTAAAAACAACAACGTCTCTGAATCAATTAGTTTAGGGTTAACTGCTAAGGGAATATATTCAGATTTTAGATCAATTGGAATAATCGAACTTTGTTTTGCATTCATCGATTCGCTTAAAGCATGATCAAATAGATCTCGTTGTTTTTGTTTATCTAGTTCTGATAACATCCCGTTCATCTTAATGATTCCTTTGATTTGCATTGATGATTTAATTGCGTTATCAATTCCTTTAAGCAGACTATCATTTATCGAAATTGTTTTTAAGATTGCTTCATGATCACCATTTGATCCGCTGCCACCAAAAATATCATTTTGACTATAATGTTTTTTTAGATGGATGATGTTATCATAGGGCAAGATATATGATTTTCCATCATCAAATGTAAACTTAATATAAAAAGTTTCGCGGAGGTCTTCAGTAATTTCAACTGTTGTTGGTCTAAGTGGGTAAAGACCTTTTAAACTACCACTGCTTTTATCAAACTTTGGATAGATAAACACATTATCATTTAAAAGCAGCAATGTCACTATTTTATAGATGAAGTCATAAGGTGTCATTACTTCATTTGGCCTATGCTCTAAATAAAAAGACAGTTCTCCGCTTTTTTGGGCTACTGTCTTATCTGCGTTTGTTTTTATATATCTTGGTTTTAGTTTCGCACAATGAGTTGCTATTCTATCAATGCAAATTTTCACAACATCACTTTTTGATATATTGTTTCCAAATGGTGTATAAAAAGAATTAAATCCACTAATCAACTGCATTTGCTCATAAGAGCCTATCTTTTTCTTTCGCTTAAATATTGGCAATCTCTCACATCCTGTCCTCAGATCATATTTTCATAATCAATTTTATATCTATTTAAAACTGCATAGGCAATAATTATGGCCACTGTCCCATCAATTCTTTTATATTTTGAGTTTAGTTTTGAGGGTTGAATATTTCCGTTTAAATCTATTTTTGCTTGTGTGTTAGCTAAACACCATTTCAAAATTGAGTTGTTATTATAGTTTATATCCTTATTTTTTAAGTCAGCTTCTAGTTGCTTCATCGGTTCAGACAAAGAGTATATCCCTTGTCTTACTTTTTCCATGTTGAAACCAAGCTCTTCCATTTCTTTAATCCAGTACTGGGAGTTCCAGGGATCATAGCCAACCCACAAAGGTCTTATTTCATATTCTTGGACCATTTTCATAAACCACTTAGAGACTAAACTAAAATCATTTTGACTGCCATCAGTTAGCGTTATAAGTCCTTGTTTTACCCAGATGTCATAAGGAACATTATCCTCAGTAATTCTTTTTTGCAATACCTCACTGGGCATGAAAAAATGTGATACAACATAGATTTGATTGCTTTTTTGTTTCTTAATAATTAGTACTGCTGCAGTTAAATCAGTTGTTGATGATAGATCAACTCCTCCTATTGCATAGCTTCCTTTTAGCTCTTTGATATCATATGTTTGATTATTGTTTAACTCGTCAAAAGTTAACCAGGAACCTTGTTCATTTTGTTTAATATTGAAATCCTTACACAGCATCGCTACTCTTGTTGATAGATCATATTTTGATTTATTCATCACATCTTCTAGGTAACTTTTAAGCTTTACCACACCTAAACTAGGATTTGATTTTTGCCACGTCTTTTCATCTTCATAAATCTCTTTTATAGAATCTTGAGTATAGAGCCAAGCAAGAATCCGTTCATCTTTAATTTCGCCTTTTATTATCTTTCTACAATAAGATAATTTGTTATCTAGAAAACCGCCCACTGTTGTCCCTTCAGTTGTTATAATAAATATCAAAGGTTCTTTTTTTGTTGACTGTGACTGTTTAATTGCGTCATAGACCTTTGAATCAGTCATTTCATGAACTTCATCGATACAACCTACTTCAATATTATAGCCGTCTTTATTTCTAGATTGTGCTGATAGTTTTTTTATCTTGTTTTTTGTTTTAGGAGAATAAATATAGAAAATTGTCTTTTTACTTCTTGTTTCTTTTGACAATGATGGGGATTGTTCTCGCATATTATTGATTTCTTCAAATAAGATATTTGCTTGTTCTGTTGTATTAGATGCACAGACAATATCAACACCACCCTTTGATAGAAAAAACTCTGCCAAATCCAGGGCTGCAATAAATGTTGTCTTCCCATTTTTTCTAGCCACTAGCAACAACACCTCATTAAAGCGTCTCAGTCCTGTTGTTGCCATTTTGAATCCGTAAGCTGTCTGAATAATTACT
>CAZDCS010000131.1:0-3528 GCA_964504015.1 uncultured Mariniplasma sp.
TTCAGATACTTCTATAGCCCCTAAATCAATTAGCAGATCAACGCCTTTTTTAGATAGCTAGCTGTTTTGAATCATTTCACTAGAAACTTGAGTTCTTAATTAAATCAAATAAGTGTTTGTTTAAATACACCTTTTCTCTTCCTATTTTCTCTGATTTTAAGAATCCAGCCTTCTCTAACTCAACTAGATAACTTGATGCGGTTTTTCTTGTTACTCCAACACCTTTTTCTACATATGATATTTTTGTGTAGAACTCATAGAAGATAACATCTATTAATTCTTTTGAATAAATTTTAGGTAACCGATTTTTAATATCGCTTTTCATCTTTTCAATTAAAATGTTAATATCCTTCATAATTCTCAAGGTATCAATCGAGGTTAGTTTAATCCCTTTTAACAGATATATTATCCATTTTTCCCAACTATTGTTGTCTCTTACTTCTTGCAGGCAAGAGTAGTACTTTGTTTTGTTTCGATTAATATATGAGCTTAGATATAGAATTGGTGCATCAAGTAACCCTTTCAATGTCAAATAGATGACATTTAAAATTCTACCTGTTCTTCCGTTGCCATCATAAAACGGGTGTATTGATTCAAATTGATAGTGAATCACTGCAAGTTTTATCAATTCGTCAACCTCGCTCAAATCATTGTTGATATATTTTTCTAGATTTGTCATCAAATCTAGAATATCTTCGTATCCCTTTGGTGGAGTATATACTATTTCTTTGGTTTGTTCATTTCTCAATACAGTTCCGGCTACTTTTCTGATTCCTGCACCATTTTGTTCAATAATAGATTGGACTTCAATTATCATATTTGTCGAAAGATATCCTTTTTCTTTAACAAGTTCATATCCTTTCCGCAAAGCAGTGCGGTAATTAACAACTTCTTTAGCTTCGTTCGTTGATTTTGTTGAACTAAGAGCTTTATAGAGTTCATCATGAGTCGTTATTATATTTTCTATTTCAGAACTATCTTTTGCTTCATTTATCGTTACTGCATTAATTAATATATTTTTATTTGGTATGACATCAGAATACCCTTTCAATTCTGCTAGTGCTTTATTTGCTGCTACAGTCATCTTCAATATTTCTTTTGTATCAAAATCGAATTTCGGTGGTAATTCCTTTAATTTGAACACTGTAACACATCCTCTCTTTGTTCTCATTATATAGGTAATCATTACCCAAGTCAACATTATATGGGTAATTTTGTTATTGTTTTACCCGTTTTTCCGGAGATGAGCTGTGATCGCGACAGAGTTAAGTGCGTGAAATTTAGCAAAACTAAAAATCATCAATGATTTTCAAATTAGATTGTCAATATATAAGGAATTTGAGTTTTCGTAAAATTTAATCTAACAAAAAAAGCCAGTCTCTATAAATATTTCTCGTGCTGTCTTCCCTTTTGCATATTCCATGATGAAATGCTCTTTAAATGATTTTTGATAAGTGATTCCTTTTCTTGTTACGTTCCTTACATTGGGATTTATAGATAGCACTTTGACTTGTTCATCTGTGAAATAATGATCCCCATTTCTTCACCAACTTCCTATCATCTATGGTATAAAGTAAAAAACCTATAGTTAGGGGCTTTTTTCAAAGTGTCCGTTCTAATAGGGTACAGTTTACAGTTTAATTTTAGGCTGGTCTTTTTTGTTAAATTCCGGGTTTTTAGTGGTAAAATCAGATGAAAAGAATGGTGGAATGAGAAATCACTGATTTCATACTTTAGAAAAAGACAAAAGACGAAAACTCAAAAAAATCATTATTATTGACTTTACTTAAAAGATAAGGTATTATTGACTAGAAATTAAAAATAATAAGTTTACTTATTCAGAGCTATGGAGGCTAATGACCGACGAAATAGCAGCAACCTATTTAATTAGGTGCTTACCATGAGGGGGTACCCCATCAATAAGGAAAAAACCAACATTAGGCGCTTTTCCTTGAAAAGCGTTTTTTATTAAGAAAGGAGATATACTCAAAATAAATAATAACAAACACTTTGAGTATTAACAAATAGATGAAAAAATTATTTAGTAGTGAGTCTGTTACTGAAGGGCATCCTGATAAAGTAGCTGATATAATTTCTGATTCGATCTTAGATGCTTTATTAGAACAAGACCCAAATTCAAGAGTTGCCTGTGAGACCGCAGTAACCGAAGATTATGTCTTAATTTTTGGTGAGGTTTCATCAAATGCAAATATTGATTATGCTAAAGTAGCAAGAAAAGCTCTTAGAGAAATAGGTTATACAAAAGATGAGTATGGCTGTAACGCTGATAGCGTTGAAATAGATATTAAAATCAAACCACAATCAACAGATATCGCACTTGGAGTTGACAGGGAAAAAACTAATGATCAAGGAGCAGGAGATCAAGGATTTATGGTCGGTTATGCCGATAATGAAACAATTGAACTAATGCCGTTATCAATTTGCTTAGCCCATAGGCTTGCTCAAAGACTAACTTATGTTAGAAAAAACAAGATTATCAAAGGACTCCGCCCAGATGGTAAAACACAAGTTACTGTTGAATATGATGAAAAAAACTATCCAGTTGCGATTCACACTGTCGTATTGTCAACACAACACGATGAATCGTGGACGCAAGAAGAACTTAAAAAAGAACTTCATAAACATGTCTTAAATCCTATCTTAGAAAAATATGACACAACTAAAACAATTTATCAAATTAATCCGACAGGCAGGTTTGTTATTGGTGGTCCTCAAGGAGATGCTGGATTGACAGGTAGAAAAATCATTGTCGATACATATGGAGGCTATGCTAGACATGGTGGTGGGGCATTTTCAGGGAAAGATGCTTCTAAAGTTGACCGTAGTGGTGCCTATATGGCAAGGTATATCGCTAAAAACATTGTTGGCTCAGGAATCGCAGATAAATGTGAAATCCAAATTGCATATAGTATTGGAATAGCTGAGCCAATTAGTCTTAATATTAATACTTTTGGAACAAAAAGAGTAGCTCTTGACAAGATATATCAAGCAGTAGGCGATAACTTTGATCTTAGACCAGCTCAAATTATTAAAAAACTCGATTTGAAAAGGCCGATTTATGCGAAAACAGCTGCTTATGGTCATTTTGGACGTAGTGGAACCGATTTTTCTTGGGAAAAACTCGATAAAGTTGAAATTTTTAGAAAATTACTATAAAATGGAAATGGTGATAAAATGGATAATCTTGAAAAGTTAGAAACAGTTAGACAAGAAATACACATAAAATATAAAAAGGAAATGTTATATGCTATCCTTCTTATAATTCCAACTGCTCTTTTTATACTATTAGGGTTTTTGGTAAGCCTGGTCTTATTGATTGGAGCTCTTATCTTTGGGATACCTATGCTGGTGTTTTTTAGTAAAGCTGAAAAACTAAGGAAGAAATTCCGCTACACAATCAAAAATGACCTTGTCTTGACTTTATTAAAAGAGCAATTTGATGACTTCGTTCTCAGTTTTAAAGAGGCGAAGATTGAAACGCAACGTAATTTTGCAGAGATAAGAGCG
>CAZDCS010000132.1:0-3522 GCA_964504015.1 uncultured Mariniplasma sp.
CTTAAATGTTATCAAAAAAAAGATAATATTCATTTATCAGGCATAAAACAAAGAAAAACAAGACAACTTACGCACTTATAAGTCATCTTGCTTATTTTAATACTAAATTATAATTTCCTATCGTTAAAATAAACTTCAGTTAGCAAGCAAGTCACTCCCAAACATAGCTATTTTAGATTCAAAATAGTGTAACATCTCTTGAATATTACATTAGTAATTGTCTTTTTAGTTAATTACAATTACCTTGAGCCCATGGCAAAAGAAATAGTAGCCTCACAAACAAGTTTATCATTAACATATGCCGCTGCCACACCTATGCCAAATGAGTCTCTAATTTTTGTTAGTTCACATTTTAGGATTAACTTATCTCCTGGAACAACTACTTTTCTAAATTTAGCTTTTTGAATTCCGGTAAAATAAGCAATTTTACCCTTATATTTAGCATGTGACAAAAGGATAAAGGCTCCAACTTGAGCTAAAGCTTCGACAATCAATACTCCAGGCATTACAGGGTGTCCAGGAAAATGACCTTTGAAAAAGAAATCTTTTTTATCTACATACTTAATCCCTGTTGCTTTTTTTAAGCTTTCTAGCTCAGTTATTTCATCAATAAATAAAAATGGCTCTTTGTGCGGTAGAATTTTTTTTATCGCTTCTTTATTAAACATCTTTGTTCACCTTCTTAAAAATAACAGCTGCGTTTTGACCACCAAACCCAATATTCACATTCATTGCATAAGCAAGGTCTCGCTTAACAAACTTATTCGGAGTGTAGTTTAAGTCACATTTAGGATCAGGGTTATCTAGATTGATTGTCGGTGGTATCAAAGAGGTTTGTAGGGCTTTAACTACGGCGATTGTCTCAATCGCACCAGCAGCGCCTAGCGCATGACCTGTCATCGATTTAGTTGAGCTTATATTTACTTTATATGCGTGTGGCCCAAATACTTCTTTTATACCTAGTGTTTCTAAAGGATCATTTAATAATGTTGCAGTCCCGTGAGCATTAATATAACCTATTTCGCTAGCATTAATATTCGCATCTTTTATTGCAACTCTTAAACACTCAGCAAGTCCCTTAGCAGAATTATCAGGAGATGTCATATGAAATGCATCTGCTGTTGAACCATAACCCACTATTTCAACTAGGATTTCAGCATTTCTTTTTTTAGCGTGTTCATATTCTTCTAAAATTAAGACACCAGCACCCTCAGCAATCACAAAGCCTGATCTTCTACTATCAAAGGGTAGTGAAGCATTATTAGGATCATTTGATAAGTTTAGAGCCCTTAAGCTTGTAAATCCGCCAAGACCAAGTTCATTGATTGGCGCTTCTGCACCACCAGCAAAGGCCAGTTCAAGATAACCATCACGGATGTTTTTAAATGCTTCACCAATTGAGTTGGTTGCTGCTGAACAAGCAGTAACAATTGCTAAGTTAGGCCCATATGCTTTAAAACGTATTCCTACTTTAGCCCCAATTAAATTGATAATTGAGTTGGGGATAAAAAATGGTGAGATGCGGTTTTGTCCGCGAACAACGCATTTTTTAACTTCTTCAAATATTGTCGTTAACCCACCAATACCACTTCCAATAAAGGTTCCAAAGCGTTTACGATCTATATTTGCTCCCTCTAGTTTTGCTTGCTCATATGCTTCATAAGCAGCAACTACTGCTAAATTAGCAACTCTATCAGCTCTTTTAATCTCTTTTTTGTCAATAAAATCTTCGAAATTTAAACCTTTTACCTCACCAGCAATATTAACTTTCCACTCACTAGCATCCATTAATGTAATTGGTGCAATACCATTTTTACCAGCAACAAGATTTTTAAATGACTCTTCGACTGTTAATCCTACTGGACTAACTAAACCCATTCCTGTAACAACTACTCTTCTTTTCATATAGCCACCTACATCACAATTCCGCCATCAACCGTTAAGGTGTGGCCGGTTATATATGATGCTTTTTCGCTTGCTAGAAAACAAACAGCGTAAGCAACATCAATTGCTAATCCAAAACGCTTAAGTGGAATTTGTTTTTTCCAAGCTTCGCTTAATTCAGGGTTTATTTTTTCGGTCATCTTTGTTTCAATAAAACCTGGAGCGACCGCGTTAACTGTCACACCTCTAGAAGAAAACTCCCTAGCTAGAGCTTTGGTTAACCCAATAACTCCCGCTTTAGACGCACTATAATTTGATTGACCGGCATTACCTAGAATACCAGAGACACTAGAGATGTTGATAATTCTTCCGTACCCTGATTTTAATAAGGGCTTTGCTGCATGTTTGCAAATATTCCAAACCCCTTTTAAATTTATGTTTAGAACATTATCAAACTGTTCTTCTTTCATTCTTAAAATTAGTGCATCATTTGTTATTCCGGCATTATTGATTACAATGTGTAATTTATCGTATTTCGCAAGTATTTCTTTAATCAAGAGCTTTGCTTGCTCAAAGTTACTAACGTTAGCTTTAATGCTGATCGCTTGCCCGCCAAAATCTTTGATTTCTTGCACTAAGCTTGCCGCTTCTTTTTCACTTGAATTATAATTAATCACGACCCTAGCTCCTTGCTTAGCTAGTTCTAAGGCAATTGTGCGACCAATGCCAGAGGCACCTCCTGTAACTAGTGCGACTTTATTTATTAAGTCCATATGTTTTTAACCATCCTTTCACATTGTCTAGATCTGAAATAGTATTAATATTTGTTACTGTAACATTAAAATCAATCTTTTTAATCAAACTTGAAAGAACTTTTCCCGGTCCAATTTCAATAAAATGAGTAATCCCGTCTTTAATCATTTGTTTTATCATTTGTGAAAAATAAATAGGAGACTGGATTTGTTTTTCAAGTTGATAATAGAGTTCATTTGTAATTAAAGTGTTTGCTGTTGTATTTAAATAAAGGTCAACCCTAGGTTTTTGATATTCCATTTTATCTAGATAATCAAGTAATTTAGTCCCAGCACATTTCATTAGCGGCGAATGAAATGCGCCACTAACCTTAAGCTCTATTGTTCTTTTAGCACCTTTGTTCTTAGCTATCTCACATGCTTTTTTAACTGCTAGTTGTTCTCCGCTAATAACAACTTGAGTTTCTAAGTTATAATTTGCCGGAACAACTACTCCTAGATATGATGCTTGTTGACAAGCCTCTTTAACTTTGTTTTCGCTAAGACCAATAATTGCTGCCATTGAACCCGGATTATCTAGCGAGCACTTAGCCATCAACTCAGCTCTTTTTTGAACTAGTGCGACTATTTGCTTAAAATCAAATACCTCAGCGGCATAAAGAGCACTATACTCACCTAAACTAAAACCCGCTAAAGCAGAAACATTTGGTTCTAGATCTTTTAATGCTTCATAGATGCTAAGTGAGGTTAATAAAACGAGTGGTTGTGTGTATTTTGTTAAATGGATTTTTTCATCATTTTGCAGAACTTCTTCTACATTATAACCTAATATCTTTGATGACTCATCAATTTTTTTGTCAATTTTTGGATATTTTTCAATAAAATC
>CAZDCS010000133.1:0-3512 GCA_964504015.1 uncultured Mariniplasma sp.
GTTATGGCAAATTATCGTGAATATGGGTTTAAGGCATCACTAAGAAAACCTTTTGGGGTGGCTGAATTAAACAAAATAATAAATTCTGTTCTGACATAGAAAATCGCTCAACTCAGGAATATGTAACTATTTAAGCGGGTGTATTGGTTCAGCGTGAATTGGAATTTCTCCCATATGAATTAGTATACTCAAAAGGAGGGATTATCCATGACAAAAAATAAAAAAAGGTACACTGCAGAACAAAAAGTCATCATTCTAAAACGGCACCTTGTAGATCGAATTGCTGTTTCTAATCTTTGTGATGAATATCATATTTCACCAACTATTTTTTATCGTTGGCAGAAGCAATTTTTTGAGAAAGGGGCTATGGCTTTGGAAAGCAAACACAAGAGTATAGAGGCCAAAAAAGACCGTCAAATAAAAGAGCTAACCCAAAAACTCCAAAATAAAAACGAAGTGGTTTCTGAATTAATGGAGGCTCACCTGCGTTTAAAAAAAAGTTTTGGGTAGGTTTGAAAGGTACCTGGGTACCCCATGATACGCGTGATACGGTGATTGACTTCACAAGATACTGGATAAGCAAAACGGGAATCCCTTTAAAGGAGTTTATTTCCTGGCTTGAGATCGGTTCTAGCAAATACTACAATTGGCAAAATCGATACGGTAAAATCAATGAGCACAACAAACTGATTCCCCGTGATCATTGGCTTCTTGAATGGGAAAAGGCAGCAATATGTGACTATCACCATCAGCATCCACTTGAAGGATATCGTCGCTTAACCTTTATGATGCTGGACTGTGACCTTGTTGCTGTGAGTCCAAGTTCTGTTTATAGAGTTCTTAAAAAAGCAGGATTTATCAATCAGTGGAACCCAAAGCCCAGCAAAAAAGGGACAGGATTTGTGCAACCTTTACGACCACATGCTCATTGGCATATTGACATTTCATACTTAAACCTATGCGGGACATTTTATTACATGTGCAGTATCCTTGACGGTTGTAGTCGCTCAATCATTCATTGGGAGATTCGGGAAAGTATGAAAGAGGCAGAAATTGAGACGATTATTCAACGTGCCCGGGAAAAGCATCCAAAAGTTACTCCAAGAATTATCTCAGATAATGGGCCTCAGTTTATAGCCAAAGATTTCAAGGAATTTATCAAGATAGCAGGTATGACGCATGTCCGAACAGCTCCGTATTACCCGCAGAGCAACGGCAAGATAGAAAGATACCACAGAACAATAAAAAGTGAATGCATCCGCCAAGGGGTTCTTCTTTCTTTAGATGATGCCCGTGAAGTAGTAGCTGAATTCGTAACGCACTATAACAAGGTTCGTCTTCATAGCAGCATTGGCTACATAACCCCGGACGACAAACTCTACGGCCGTGAAAAGCAGATTTTCAAAGATCGAGACAGCAAACTTGAACAAGCAAGAGTAGACAGAAAAAATAAACGGCTCAAAAAAGAGGTATGATTTAATTGGCCGTTAAACTTTTAAGCAGGGAGAAATTCCAATTCCGACTGAAGCAATACACAATGATAAGTTAGATGAAAAGGATTTTATAAGTATAAAGCCCTCTATTAGTGCTAACTTAACTGGGCTATCTGATTTGCTCACATCTAAACCAACAATGGCAAACACCATTGAAAACCTAGCAAATAATGGAGATCTAGCGGGATGGGTTAAACACGGACTTGAGCTCCATGAAGGAAAGGCTACTTGTGAATTCTGTGATAACCCTCTTAGTAATAAACGGCTGCAAGTACTCAACTCACATTTTTCTAAAGACTTAGCAGAACACGAATCAAAAGTATCTGTTGCTTTAACAAATATCGAGAATGCAAAAATTTCATTCACACTTATTCATAAAAGAGATTTTTATCCTGTCTCACAAGATAATGCGAATATTACACAGAAAGCATTATTAAATGCCGTAAAAAAACATAATAATGAACTGGATAAAATATCGAATGCTCTGAAACTAAAATTAAGCGCACCATTCAATAGTATTGATGCCCCAAGTGTAGACATAGAAATAGATAAAACTGTTAGAGATGCACTACTACCACTCAATGAAATAATTGATAGTGATAATACAATCACAAATAATTTTACTAATGAAAAAAACGCAGCCATTTTAAAATTAAAAAACCACTATATTGCGGAGTTCTGTGTCGAGCAAGGTTTGAACTCTAATGACCATTTAGTAATAATAATGCCTCTTCCGGAGAATCTGTGGGTAATCCAAACTTGCAACCCGTTTTAATCGACTGATATCACATGATATTCTGCGTGATTATTTGCCATGCAAACTGATGGTCACTTTAAAAATGCCCTAAAACAAGAGCTCATATACCTCAAAAGTCCTTGAGCCGGAGGTGAAAAAGAGGCGTCCTTTCGCCATCGGCAATTGCCGGTTCAGCAAGGGTTTGTTGCTCTGTCAAGGCTGCGTAACGAAGTGTAGCACCCGAAGGGCTTGGCCTTGACAGAGCAACAAACCCTTGCTACATCCATATCTGATGACAACATAGTTGCTCTATGGCAATTTACCCACAGATTTGTCGGAAGAGCCATAATAATTAACAAGCACCAGAAGTGGTACGAAAGCAGTATGGATGCTCTTATCGAAGAAAACACCAAACTAGAGGCTAAAATAAGCCAAGCGCAAAAAGGAAGAGAAGAACTAAACATATATATCGGAAAATTTATTAATGGTTCGAGTTTAGTTATTGAAGTTGTCAAAGATGATGACCAAGAACGGTTTTTACTCACAAGAAATGGGGAGTCGGCTAAAAACTTAAGCGAGGGAGAGAAAACTGCAATAGCATTTGCGTTTTTTTTAACAAAGCTAAAAGAATGTCCTGATTTTGAAGAATTGATAGTATTTATAGATGACCCTATCTCAAGCCTCGATAGCAATCATTTGTTTCAATTAAATGCAGTAATCAGGGAGTTTTTCTTCTTAAAGGACATAAATAGTGAGCCACAATGGAAATTAACTGTTAAACAAATATTTTTCTCAACACATAATTTTGAATTCCTAGGTCTTCTTAAAGGATTGCCCATAGGTAAGAAAAACCGCTGCAAATATTACTTAGTAAAACGGGTAGATGCTGATACATCAATGTTTATAGATATGCCTGAGTCTATAAAACGTTATTCTTCTGAGTACCAATACTTGTGGAGCGTGATTCATGCCTTTTACACGAGCGAACAAAAAGATAATCTAGAAGTCCTTCTTGCACTGCCAAATGCAGTGCGTAGATTTGTTGAATTGTACACATATTCAAAAATACCAAGCCAGGGTAGCGTTGACACACGTGCAGAAGCTATCTTTGGTTCAGAAAAGTCAGTTAGAATTTTGAAGGTGTTACACTATTTCAGTCATTCTAATAATCTACATGGGATAGCACAGAATAACGACTTAATTAGTGATATTGAGAATGTGGTGAATGATCTAGTGCAGTATAAAACCTAAATCTTCGCATTATGCATTTTATGTGTTATAAT
>CAZDCS010000134.1:0-3485 GCA_964504015.1 uncultured Mariniplasma sp.
GAGGAAGTTAAATTGTTGAAGTTAAGAAAAAGCATGAAAAAACACTCAGAAGGTGAGCTGGTAGTAGAAATCAGAATAAAAAACATGGGAGAGTTGAACACTTCTAATAAAAGATTAGTAAGAAGTCTAGAAGATCAAATAGCTAGTTTTTTCAAGCGAGAAACAAAAACTAAGCACAATTAAGAAACAATTAAGGAATTTAGTATTTTATCTTAATGTTTAAAGTGTAAGCTAAAAGCGTAGGATAAGAGAAGATTTAAGGGGTGCTATATGAAAACACTTATCATGGTTCTAACATTATCACTTGCATTTGTTGTTTTTACAATTCAGGTTTCAAAAATTGAAGCGACAAGTTTTCATATTCATGAATTAACATATCAAGATTATGATGGAACTGTTATCCAAACCGATTTTTTCGTAGAGGGTGCTGATTTAAGTAATCATTTAGTTTTAGAGCCTCCAACTAGAGTAGGTTATGTCTTTGTTGGTTGGACACAAATTGATGTTATGCCAGGTGCAGACGTGATAATTATTGCGCAATATATGGAAACAGGTGTTTTAGTGACCACGACAATATAGATTTTTAAATTATTGCTGATTTCTTAAAATGCACTTGGTGCATTTTTTTTAATATTATCCCTTTTTGTTGTAAACTAATTATGGGTAGATGATGAACAATTTAAAAGTAATGAGTTTCAATATAAGAATTGATTTAAAAACAGATCGCGAAAATAGCTGGAATAAACAGAAACAAAATGTTTTCGCTCTTATGAAAGAAGAAACCCCAGAAATTATTGGTTTTCAAGAAGTCAATCCGAATATGTATAAGGAACTAAAAAGACAACTAAGTAAATATTTAAGTTTTGGGATAGGTAGAGATTATAAGCAAGAAGCAGTACCGATCTTTATTAAAAAATCAGCATTTGCTGTTATTGACCACAAAACGCTATGGTTATCAGAGACACCAACACTTGAATCAAAGATAGCTGATAGCCATTTCCCCCGCATAGTCACATGTGTTGTGCTTGCACAAAAGCTAAAAGAATAATTGCATTATTTAACACCCATCTTGACTATAGCTCAGATAATGACAGCCTTAAGCGAGTGGCTATTTTGCAAAAGATAATTAGCGATGTTAAAAAAGAGTATTTGACAAGTGTAATTATTTCAGGTTATTTTAATCAATACCCTTCTAGTGAGACAATTAAATATTTAACAAACAAGCATCATTCAGTCTATGATGATTTAAAAAACATTGGGTTAACTTTTAATGCTTTACAAATGAGACTAAGGGATTACCGATCGACTATCTGTTTTACTCAAATAACCTTAAACTTAAAGAGTTTGAAATCATCCACCATAAAAGCAGGAATAAGTATTTATCGGATCATTATCCGATAACTGCAAACTTTAATTTCTCTCAAAAATAGTTGATGAAAAAAAATGCTGGTGGAACAGATGTAATCATTTTTTATAAATAGTCGCTTTATGCGGTAGAAAATGCCTTGCATTACTTTAAGAAAGGTGCAGCTTAAAAATGTTTCTCTAAGATTTAAGATTTTTTCTGGTCTATAACTAAATGAGCCGCGCCGATTTGTTTAATGTGGGCAAAGTGCGTTTAAAACAGTGACTTTAAAACTTTAGTTGAAGATAATGTAAAACTCGAGAATGTCGCAGCGATTAGCAAACGATACTTCTCGAGTTTGGTTTTTTTTGGTACCCCCTAACGGGATCGAACCGTTGACCCACTGATTAAGAGTCAGTTGCTCTGCCAGCTGAGCTAAGGGAGCATATAAAACAAAATAATTATATCATATTTTAGTTAAAAACAGTAGTTTAGGGTTGCAGTAAGTTCGATTTTCGTGCTACATAAAAACAACAACTACCTACAATTAGATTGCATCGTGGTATAATGCAGTTAGTGGAACAATCACAACAATTCACCTAGAAATAAAATTGTTTCAATTGTCCCATCATGACTAGAAAGGCGAACAATATGATATTTGAGTTAATAGGAGCGCTCGCACTTTTTTTAGTGGCTGGATATGGTTTTTACTTTTATTTAACTAAAAAGCGCGAAAATAAGATTAAAGAAATAACCATCAAAAAGTTTAAACAGTATGGTGTGATTGCAAAAGAAGAAAAAAAAATATTATTTGAAACCAAAGATGAAATAAAGGAACTCCTTTTTTTTCATCTTCCAGCAAGAGCTGAATTAACAATTAATAGCGCAACAATTTGGGAAGTTCAACGTTTTAAAACTTCTCAACTTTTCGACCAAGGATCTTTTTTATCATCAAAGTATTCTAAAATTGTTATTGTTTATCCAGCGACAGAAGTTGTTAAACGTTACTTAAATGAAAATGAACTGGTTTTTGTTAAGCCGAACGATAGGTTTTATGATCTTCAAATCCTACCGATCTCACAAATCGATGAATTTTTAACTACATATAGGAAAGGATAATATATGATTTATAAAGTTATTAAAAAACAAAACAACTCAAAGATGTGCTTTGTTTGCGGCACAGCTAATGAGTTTGGCTTGCATACAGCTTTTTATGAATTGGAAAACAAACAGTTACTAGGCCTATTTAAAGGCCAAGATATCCATCAAAGTTACCCAACTAGAATGCACGGAGGCGTTATTACAGCTCTGTTAGATGAAACAATTGGCAGGTCTCTTACAATCCAAGATGATGATTTTTGGGGAGTTACTGTTAAGCTAGAAGTTAAGTTCCTTAAACCTGTACCATTGAATCAAGAATTGAAAGTGGTTGGGTGGGTTACTAATAATAGAAGACTAATTTTTGAAGGTGAAGGCTATATATGTGATGAAAACAATCAAATACTAGCAACTTGCAAAGCGAAATATCTAAAACAATCCTATCAAAAAGTTATCGAGGATAAAAATTTTGAGAAAGAACAGTGGATCTATGTGGCTGACGATAACCAACCACTTAGTTTCAACCTACCAAAATGAGCATTTTAGAAGTTAAAAATATTACATTTAGTTATAGCGATAAAAAGCTTTACCAAGAGGCGTCACTACGCCTTTTTGATGGTGAACACACGGTTTTAGTTGGTCCTAATGGAACAGGTAAAACAACTTTGCTAAAGCTTATAAATAAATCCATAGGACCTGACAAGGGCTCGGTATCTTGGCAACCCAACAAAAAAGTTGGTTATTTAGATCAATATGCAAAACTTAACCCTGAATTATTAGTTAAGAGCTATCTCTATGAGGTGTTTTTGCCATTATTTGATAAAGAAAAAGAGATGGAAAGACTTTATGAAAGCGTAGATAGGGCACCAGAAAAAGAGCATGATCGAATCTTAACTTGGGCAGCAAAAATCGGAGATGACTTGCTTGACTCAGGTTTTTATGCTCTAAAATCAAAAATAGGAAATATTATTCATGGTCTTGGGCTAAAAATGGATATCTTAGATCAACCGATTAATCTCCTTTCATGTGGGTTTAGAGGTTA
>CAZDCS010000135.1:0-1401 GCA_964504015.1 uncultured Mariniplasma sp.
CATTACAATCAAATACTCTATTCAATCTCGGAACATAACCAAATAAGCATTTCTTTGCTATTATAAAAGAAAAAGGAGATTATGCTTATGAAAAATGCAACACAAAAAAATAATATTTTGGAATTTAGGGAGTACTTGGAAAATAATGGTTATTCCAAGCATGTCATTCCGATCTATATCCGGAAGGTAAAGAAATTTTTAGAGTATAAATATTATTACTTATTCTCAAAGATTGAGCATCTAGCATTAAAAAGTGTTATTACCGAATATGTAAATGAAATACCATTAACATCCCAAAAGAGCATAATCCAGGCCGCTCTGCATACGTATTATTGCTTTGTCAGTGGAGAACTTTTTATTTGGCGCTTGAGTTTAAATGATTATGATTTCGATGTGAAGATTGAATCAGAAATAGATAAATTTCAAAAGCACTTAAAAGAAGTGCATAGACTTTGTGACAGTACAATTATTTCACACTGCAGCACGGCGAAATTTTTTCTTTACAGTAATTTCCCAAAAAGAAATTTTCTTCCTGAAAAAATAGCTTTTGAACACGTATACGTTTATTTAACTAATACTCTTTCACACCTTTCAAAGTCATCAAAAAAGACAATTATTTCTAGAGTTAGAAGTTATATTAGATTTATCGAGTTCGCTTACGGAATTAAATCAGAAAGGATATTAAAACTTCCACTGACAAGTCCTGTATGGAAACGATCAAGTCTTCCGAAATATCTTTCAAATTTAGACTTAGAAAGACTTTTTTCTGCATATAACAGAAACCAATCATATGGTATTCGTGACTATGCTATTGTACGATGCTTAACTGATTTAGGGCTTCGTTGTGCGGAGGCTTCATTGTTATCTTTAGATGATTTTGATTGGATAAAGGGCAGTGTTACTATAAAAAAGGCTAAATCTCGTTTTGAAAGAACTCTACCATTACTTACAACAACCGGACAAGCTATTGAGTTATATTTAGTACATTGTCGTCCAGAAACATCGGAGAGAAAGTTGTTTGTAAGATATAAAAACCAAAAAGGAAAACCAATGGGTGCATCCCAAGTGAGAAGCACAGTAAGAAGCGCTGCTGTTAGAGCTGGATTAAGCAATTTTACTGGCACTCATATGCTAAGACATACAGCCGCTAAAAACATGCTTAAAGGTGGGATTGATTTAAAAACTATTGCAGATATTCTTGGCCACAAATCTATCGAAACAACATGTATTTATACAAAATTAGATTTCACTCAATTACAAGAGGTTGCTGGTGCGTGGCCGAAGGATATATTATGAGTGTGAATCTCATATCTCAGCAAGTAGAAGAATATATTTCATACAAAAGAAGCCTCGGATATCAAATAAAAATTGAATCTGAAGAATTAAGCCGTTTTGCTATAT
>CAZDCS010000135.1:1411-3473 GCA_964504015.1 uncultured Mariniplasma sp.
CACCGTCACTATCGGTCATAATGGTTCTCTTTCATCAACTATTGCGATTCAATGGTCTACCCTTAAACCAACATATTCAAGATGGTATATGTCAAGAAGACTTGAAACAGTTAGAACATTTGCAAAATATATCTGTGTATTTGATTCTATGGCACAGATTCCTCCAAAAGGAATATTTGGAAAATGTCACGGAAGAACAACTCCATATATTTATACTGATTAAGAAATTTGTATTCTTATGCAATCCGCATCAAAATTATACTCACAAGACGGTCTTAGATGCATAACGATTTCTACTGCAATTGGCCTTTTGTGGGCTACGGGTATGCGCCCTAGTGAAGTATGTAATTTAAAGGATAGCAATATTGATTTAGAAAAAGGTTTGATTACGATAAGGGAAACAAAGTTCGCAAAAAGCAGGATTATACCTTTACATAAAACTGCAATCTTAAAACTTGTTTCATATATAAATGAGAGGGATAAACTTAAAAATGATTTTCCAGATCATCATTTCCTTCTTACGACTGGAAGTAAGAAACTTATATTGCGTAATTTCGAATATGCTTTCCAAGTAATTAGAAGTAATCTATTACTAGAAATAAAAGTATGGAATAGAAGACCTCCAAGGCTATACGATATCCGCCATTCTTTTGCATCTAATACGATTCTTAATTGGCTTAAAAATGGTATTAACGTGGATAATAAGATTCTTTATCTATCGACTTATTTAGGTCATGTTAAAGTAGCAGATACCTACTGGTATTTAACTGGGACTCAAGAACTTCTACAGTTTGTTACTCGAAATTTTGAAAAATACTTTTATGGAGACGGAGGGTGTTCTTTATGAGAAATAACGATTTTCAAAGTCTACTACAACGATTTTTTCTACAACGACTAATAAATCAGCAGAGGGTATCTTATTGCACCATCCAGTCCTACAAGGACACTTTCCGTATTTTATTAAAATATATTAAGGGGGAATTAGGTACAAAAGCAGATGAAATAACGATGGAAATAATAGACGCAAATACTGTTGTAGGATTTATGAATTATTTGGAGAAGTCTAGAAAAAACAAATGTAAAACAGTAAATAATAGACTCGCAGCGATAAAATCATTTATGGAATATGTGTCTTATGAAGCACCAGAATATTTAGGGATTATCCGAAAAATAAAAGCAATACCTTTTCGTAGGGTAGAACAAAAAGAAATTAGCTACCTAACAAAGGACGAAATTAATTATTTACTTAATGCTTGTGAAAATTCGACCCCTAATGGAAGACGTGATTACTTGATGATACTACTCCTTTATAACTCGGGAATTCGAGTTTCAGAAATGATTTCACTGAAAAAACAAGATGTTATCACTTTCAGTAGTAAACAGTGTTATCTAAAAATTATGGGGAAAGGAAGAAAAGAACGAACAGTTCCTTTGTGGAGTAGCACCACTAAATATCTTATTCAGTACATGCTTGAGCACAAACTTCAAGGAGATGACTTTTTACTGTCTGGTAGAAATGTTGAACATCTCACACGTTCAGGGGTGCGTTACAGAATAGATTGCATTGTAAAAGAAGCATCAAAGAAGTGTGATTCATTAGAAAGAAAGATAATTACGCCACATGTGTTTCGCCATTCGACTGCAATGAGTCTCCTACAATCAGGGGTTGATATTTCAACAATTGCAATATGGCTCGGACATGAAAGTATTGAAACAACACATAAATATATGGTTGCGGATATAGCGTTAAAAGAAAAGGCATTAAAAAAAATACAAGATCCAGGGTCAAAATTTATAAATAAAAAGTATCATGTTTCTGATGCTATACTGCAATTCTTAAAATCTTTATAGTAGGCAAGTTATGTGCTGATTCTTTAAAGGGTTTCTTGTAGTTCGGCCATAATTAATAGATTCAGCGCATAACTCGACTCAGTACATAATTTCTTTTATGTTCTTAAGCACATAAAAGAAAAAACTGGATTTTCAGTAACACTCCTAATGGAGCAGAGTCTAGCGCTATTCTATATTCAGTTGTTCAATCGTGCTTACTTAATGAAATTAA
>CAZDCS010000136.1:0-3412 GCA_964504015.1 uncultured Mariniplasma sp.
GATGGGTACAATCCTTTGACTCAGAGCACAGGAGAGACCCTCCCCTACTCGACACCTTAGTTCTTGCCAAAGAAAGAAGGTTTAATTTAGTGGATACAATGTTGATTTGCCTACTACTAGAGCATGTAAATAAACTTTTTTTATGTTTTGGTTTAAAATGAAGCAAGAAAGGTTGATTTTAAGACAGAAATGAGATAAAATTAAACTATGAGGTGATACTCGTGAAAACATATGAAAAGCTATTGCAGCTTGGAGTCTTTACAATCTGTGATGTAGATGCGTTTTATGGGAACAGAAATAGTGCGGCTACGGCAGTAAAATCACTCCTTAAAAGAGGTCTAGTCACAAGAGTTAAGAAAAATCTTTATGTTTGTAATGACTTGGAGAATAGAACTCCGGTTGCTGATAAATTTAAAATAGGAAGTTGTATCACAAAGGGTGCCTATATTTCACATCACAGTGCATTGGAGTTTCATGGGATAGCTCACCAGTTATTTTTCGAAATATATGTCTCATCACGATTTGTTTTCAAGGCTTTTGAGTTTGGAGGTATCACATACCGCTATGTTGCTTCCAAAACAGAGGAGGGGGTAGAAAGCTATAGCACCAATCGTGGTGTGCGTGTAACAAGCTTGGAAAGAGCAGTAATAGACTGCATAAAGGACTTGGATAAATCAGGGGGACTTGAGGAACTTTTGCAATGTTTGAGGCTGATAACTTTTCTAGATGATGCAAAGCTGATGAAGTATTTAACAATATATGATATTCAGTTTCTTTATCAAAAAACGGGTTATATCCTGGAGTATTTTAAAGAGGATTTGAAACTGCGTAGTAGTTTTTTTGAGTTTTGTCAAAAGAATATTATAAAAAGCAAGCGTTACTTGACGTATAAAGGCGATAATAATTTATCATATAATCTGAAATGGCGTCTTGTAGTGCCAAAGGATATGTTTGTGTTTATGAAGGTCGGAGGAAGCGAACTTGTATAAATATGATAGAAAATATTTTGACAAAAGAGCAAAGGAGACTGGATTCACAAGAGACAACATTGAAAAAGTTTTTAGACTTATTGATGTTCTAGAATATATTAATCAGAATCCACTGCATAAAGATAGTCTGGTGCTAAAGGGAGGCACAGCTATTAATCTTCTTATTTTCAATATGCCGAGACTTTCTGTGGATATTGATTTGGATTTTTGTAAACCAGGTCTAAAAGAAGAAATGTTTGAATACCGCAAAAAGATTAGTGGGGATTTAATCACTTTCTTGCAGACGCAGGGTTACTCACTCAACCTTATAAAAGGGAAAAACTCGCATTCTCTTGATTCATGGGTATTTGAGTATATAAATTCAGTTGGTAACAAGGATAATGTTAAAGTGGAAATCAACTATTCTATGAGGAGTCATGTTTTGCCAATTATTGAGATGCCTATGCGGGCAGATCTTTTGGAGAAAACGTTGCTTGTAAAGGTATTGTCACCTTTGGAACTATTTGCGAGTAAAATCAATGCACTTGTTGGAAGAGCTGCAGCGAGAGATTTGTATGACATAGATAATATGATTTATTTTGATATTTTTGACGAAAGTGAATTTCTAATGCTCAAAAAATGCTTTCTTTTTTACTTTGCTGTGGGTAGCAGTAAAGAGTGCAATGACACTTTTGATTTAGCGAAGATTGACAGCTTGAATTGGACAAGGATACGGCAGACATTACTTCCTATGCTAAGACGCAGTGACTATTTCAATCTTGACGTATCGAAAAAACGGGTTAAAGAATTCTTAGGTGAGCTGTTTATACTTGACCTAAATGACAAGGAATTTTTGCGAAGATTTAAAGATAAAGACTATGCGCCTGAGTTGTTGTTTAATGATGCTGATATAATAGCCCGAATTAAAAATCACCCGATGGCTCTATGGAAAATCAGGAAAAATGAGAAAAAGACAAAGTAGTAGAAAAGAAAGCTATGAAAAAACCATCTCCCTCTCCCTTCTCGAGTGCAGGCTCCAGATTCTTTTTTACCTGTTTTTCAAAGAACTTTTTTTAAGAAAAATATGGGGGGGGGTATTGGGTGTTGCATAAATCGGCATTCTTTTACCAAGCCCTAATTATAAAAAAACAGATGCAGGGAGGCTTAAATGAAAAGTTACATTGAAGGTCGTGTTCAAACAATGAAAGATGGGTACGAGGATGATCCTGAAAGAATTATAGCTGATTATAACAATGAGCTTGCAGCTATTAAAGGATATAAGGGACGCGAATTACTTGAGCTAATTCAAAATGCAGACGACGAATTATTGGATGACAAGAAGGTTAGGTTTTCTTTTATTAACAATGTACTCAATGTATCAAATAATGGCTCGCCATTTAGTGAAAAGGGTATTGTTTCATTGATGTATAGCCATAACAGTGCCAAGTCAGAAAGGGAAGATGTTATTGGAAATAAGGGGACAGGATTTAGGGCAATCTTAGGATGGGCCAATGAGATAAAAATAAGAAGTGGTGATTTGAATATTAGATTCTCAAAGGCTTATGCCCAAAAAGTATTGCAAGAAATAAAGATAGAAAGCAGTGAAGTATATACTGCTGCAACGTTGGTTTTTCCAGAATGGATTGATTCTAATGAGAACAGTGAGTACACAACAAATATTTCTATCCATATTCGTGAAGATGAAAATATTATAGAGGATATAAATAAACAATTGGATGATATTGATGGAGAGTTATTACTGTTTTTAAATAAAACAGAGGATTTATCTATTGAAACAGAAGGAAGAAGAGTACGCTTTGTAAAAGAATATCTTGGTGATAAAAATAGAATTGTAATAAAAAAATATCTTGGTGATACTGTGGAAGAAACGCAAGAATGGCTTTTAAAGCGTAAAAATGTGGAATTTGAGGGGGAACATTTCTCAATAGTCATTGCACATAAGGCAGATGGGTTAAAGAAAAAGAGACAGGTTCTATACAGCTATTTCCCTACGGATGTCGAATTTCCTTTTCCAGTGCTATTGCATGCAAATTTTGATTTAAACTCAGACCGAAACCACCTAACAAAAAATAATAAGGCTAACCGTTATATTTTAGAACAAGCCTGCGAATTACTAATAGATACAGCTCTCACAGTTACAAGGGGTGCAGTATCATATGCAGCGTTATTAGTATTGGCACCACAGAGACAAGTTTCGAAGGAATTAAGTGATTATGAATTTGATAAAATATTGTTAGAAAAAATAAGAGATAGCAAGGTATTTCCAACAGTGAATGGTCACTATATTGAGTTTGCTAGGGAACCTAAGTTTTATACGTCTCAACTATCTCTGGTTTTGGAGGGCGAAGGTTTCGAGGATTTACTAATCAACACCACTTTACAAGAAATCAACAAGCCATTCGTTTCAAAGCCTCTGATACAAA
>CAZDCS010000137.1:0-3390 GCA_964504015.1 uncultured Mariniplasma sp.
ATAACCTGTTTTTTTTCACCTTTGGCAGTTTATTTGTAACACTTTGAATCAATGCTTTACCAGAGTGAAAAACAGCTGGATACCTAGGCACTTGTCCCTTTTTGTAGCCAAACGCCGTTAAATCAAAATCATGATAAGTCACTTCATTTACAATAACTAACTCTCCAACTCTATAGGGCGAAGTGGCTCCTGCAAAGCCGAAGTTATAAATAGCCTCAACATTATTTTGTTCAAGAGCTTGCGTTAACTTCATCGCAGCATTGACTTTTCCAACACCTGTTAACACAACTTTTATGTTGGGTAGTTTATTTTCAATTATTTTTTTTGCTTCTTCTGCCATCGCAATAGCAACAATAATCATTTCTTATCTCCTAAAATCTGTTTTATCTTTGTCACAATTAAATCGACTGCTATATCATGTTTTCGATCATTAGGAATGATTACGTCAGCGTAGCGTTTTGTTGGCTTAATGTATCTGTGAAACATTGGTTTCACTGTTTTTTCATACTGCGCGATAATACTTTCTAACGTTCTTCCTCTTTCTTTCATATCCCTAAGCATTCTGCGAATAAACCTAGTGTCATCATCTAACTCGACAAACAAAGAAATTCCCGCTAACTCTCTAATTCTTTTATTTTCAAGAATCAAGATACCTTCAATTATAATAATTGGCTTAGACTTAATTTTCTCTGTATTTCCACTCCGCGTGTTCATTACAAAATCATAAACTGGCTTATTAATCGTTTTATGACCCATCAGCTGAAGAAGATGTTGAAAAAGAAGTTCATTATCAAGCGAACTCGGGTGGTCATAATTCATTTGATACCTTTGTTCTAAAGGCAGACTAGTTTGATCGAGATAGTAGTCATCATGCTTAATGATTAAAACATCTTCAAGACCAGCTTTTTCTAATATTTCTTGAACAACAGTGCTTTTTCCAGAAGCTGAGCCTCCAGAAACTAAAATCAATAAAGGTTTTTTCATTTTATTCCTCTTCTAAATTAAACATTCTGGAGCAATAGTCAACTGTAGTTCTTCATCTATTATATCATTAAATTCTTGATGTTTTTTAAACCAAACAACAGCATAAGCACATTTTGCAACAACCTTGTATCCTGATTTTTTGCAATGGTTATAGACTTCTTTCATCAACTGAGAAGCAATCCCTTGTCCTCTTAAAGACGGGTCTACATAGGTATGGTCAACTACTACCGTATCCTTCTTAATAAAGGGGAAAGTAGCTTTGACAATAATTTTGCCTTCCTCATTGGTAACAAATATTTTATGTGGTTCATAAGTATAATTTAGCACTCTCATCGCCTCCTTATATATTATATCACATCCCCCTAGATTATCTACTTTCCATAAATATTCTCAGATCTCAACATAAAATACCATACTTAACAACTAATAGACGCGACTATAAAAAAAGTTTCTCTAAACTAGAGAAACCCTTAAATTTAGATTAAACCACGCAATTGCGGCCACTATCCTTAGCTTGATATAAAGCTTTATCAGCTTTTTCAACTAACTATTCTATTTTAGATGCTCCATTTTCAGGATATGATGTGACTCCAATACTTACCGTAATCTTTATTTCTTGTTCCAAGTGATAAACAACCGACTCTTGAGTCATTCTTCTTAATCTTTCAGCAACTAACCTTGTATCTTTGCCTGAGGCACCTGGCAAAATCGCCAGAAATTCTTCGCCACCATAGCGGACAAGAATATCTCCTTCTCTTAGAGCTTGCTTTGCGATTTGTGCAAAATGGATTAAAACCCTATCTCCTACCGTGTGCCCATAAGTATCATTAACACTCTTAAAAAAATCAAGATCAGCCATAAAAACCCCTAGTGGCAAATTCATTCTCACACTACGATTAAACTCTTCACCTAATCTCACATTACCAAATCTTCTGTTAAAGACATTAGTCAAGGCATCATTTGCTGCTAGTTTTTGGAGTTGCCCATAACTTAAGGCGTTTTTTAATGCTAGTGAGAAACTACTGATGAAAAGATTTAGATCATTTATTACTTGCTTAGTGTAGTTTATCGTTGTAGCAATTACAATTAGACCTAAACTCAAGTCTTTATAGACAATCGGTAAAAGAACAATTTCGCTTGGTTGGTATGACAATAACAGACCATCGATAATAACATCTTTTGGTAACTGAATAGTTTCAGCCACTTTTGTTTTAAGAACACGCCAAACAAGGTCATGATTCAAAAAATCATCATTTTCTTTTATTCCGCGACTAGAAACTATTTTCAACTCCCCACTTTGTTCAACAATCACTAATCCGCCATCTGAGTTACTATACTGCACAAAGTGATTAAGTGCAACATCGCATAGTTCTTTAAGTTCTAATCGTGAGCTAATCGCTTTATTAAACTCTTTTAGGCTATTTTCTGTCCGATATGAGTTAGATAGAGATTGAACCAGGGAGTTAAATGCAACTGCAGTAGCTCCTAATTCATCATCAGAATCAACTGAAATATAACAACTAGCTTCATCACAATCTGTTTCAGATAATCCAAGATTTCTGTCAGCAACTATTTCAGTCACGTGACTCATTTTTTCTGATAATATGCGGATTTTATTTCCGACAATTTTGTAAGCTAGAAAATGACTAAAAAGACCAACAAAAATACCGGCGCTAATACATGATACTATAAAAACTGGCGTCAAAACGTACTCTCTAGGGATTCCCATCGCAATCGAAAAAAACGGAAAGATAACACCAATTAATACCCCAAATCCGACCATAAAAATACTTAAATCCAAAAACACTTTTTTTGTTATCATCATTTCTCTCCTTATGCACTGCTAGTGAATAATCTAGTTCTCTTTGCAAGAACAACCAAATATTAAGTTCCTAATGCCATATTATCTTTTTATTATTTCTATATCAAAAGGTAGTTGCAGACTTATCTACATACTAAGTATATCAAAAAACACTCAAAAATAGATGACCCTCTAAACTAATTAAGAAATTCGTTAGAAATAGTTCGGCTTTATTCCCTCTTTTTTCAAGTGAAGCATCCTTTCCATTATGTCTTTCCTCATTTATGATCTCCTCCAATCAGTTATGATTGAATTATATCAAAAATGGGGCTTTATAATTTACCTACATTTTTAACCGCCTTTTTCCTACATTTTCATTATGCCCTATACAATATTGGTAGAAATTGCTAAGACTACTTGAAATCAACACCTAATTGAGTGTTTGTAGTAATGAAATTATGCTTTTTTTTCAGAATAGAAAACTAAATAAAACTGGTAGTATGTAATGCTTAGATGAATGTCTTTATCTTTTAATCTAACCCACCATTAAAGTAAGCGTAAAATTCTGGACGTCACCTAAAAATCTCCTAGATTAGATACAAAAA
>CAZDCS010000138.1:0-3383 GCA_964504015.1 uncultured Mariniplasma sp.
GTTAGCTAGAGCAACATTTGAACTTGATGATATAAAGCGGATTGAACAAGATGTGCGACATGATGTGATAGCCTTTACTAAGGCTGTTTCTAACTCATTGGGGGCTGAAAAAAAATGGTTTCACTATGGTTTAACATCAACTGATATTGTTGATACTGCACAATCTTTAATTCTTCGTGATGTCAATATTATAATCAAACAAAGAGTTATTGATCTTATGGTTGTCTTAAAGGGAAAAGCAATGCTGTTACGTGAAACCCCAGCAATTGGAAGGACGCACGGGATTCATGCAGAAATTACAAGTTTTGGGTTAAAGTTTGCTTTATGGTATGAAGACTTAAAGCGTTTATCAGGCTTATTTACGACCGCATCTAAGAATATTGAAATAGCTAAAATTAGTGGAGCTGTAGGCAATTATAGTGCTAGTGATCCTAAACTACAAGAATTAGCAGCTAAACATCTAAACCTTGTCGAGGCTAATATTTCGACTCAAACACTACAAAGAGACAGACATGCTCATTATTTGAGTGTTATTGCGTTAATTGGTGCTCAACTTGAAAAAATTGCAGTTGAGATTAGACATTTATCAAGGACGGAAGTAGGAGAAGTTGCTGAACACTTTGGTGTTAAGCAAAAAGGGTCTTCGGCTATGCCCCACAAAAGAAATCCAATTAGCAGTGAAAATATTAGCGGCCTATCAAGAGTTTTAAGAGGGTATATGTTATCAACTTATGAGAATATAGCTTTGTGGCATGAGCGCGATATTTCGCACTCATCTGTTGAAAGAATTGTTTTAGTAGATGCTACCACTTTGTTAGACTATATGCTTAAAAGGATGACTAGAACAATTGATTTTTTAGTTTTTAATCAAGAAAAAATGTTAAAAAACATCTGGTTAACAAATGGTGCTATTTTTGCCCAACGGATCTTACACATGCTTATCGATAATGGGTATGAAAGACAAAAAGCATATGATTTAGTTAAAGCTATTAGCGAAAAAGCTCTATCTGGGAATAAGACATTTCAAAAACTACTATTAGAACAAAATAGTGTTATTGAGTGTATTGGAATAGAGCAAATAGAACAAGCGTTTTCGCTTGATTACTACCTACGTTATGTCAATGATATCTATGGGAAAGTGTTTGTGTAATTAATTGTCGTTTTTTTCCGAATTTCAATTGTAAAAACAGCTTATTCGTGCTATAATTATAAGCAGTAAAACGAGGAGGATTTTTTATATGCCAGATAAGTATAGTAAGGTAGAACCAAAAATACATCCAATTACAATCGCGGTAATAATAGGAGTACTAATACTAGTTGTAGGTATTGTTTTTTCATTTCAACCAAGTGATAGACAAGTGATTTATGATGCTTATGTCCTTGGTGCCAATGATGATTTTTCAGAGGAACACCCATTTCAGAAAGTGACATTTGAAGGGTCACTGTTCAATAAGGGGTTAGATGAGCGTTTAGAGCAGGAGGGGATTGTAGTTGTTTTTGTCTCATTTCCTGAGTGTCCGTCATGCCTAGCGCATATTGGTGCTATTCAAAAGTATTTCTTTAGTGAAGGGTTTGATGAACATGTTGATAGTATTTATTATTTAAATCCAACTGAGGATAACGAAGGGTTTGAAATGTTTGCTGAGGCATACAGTGAAGTCGGTACGACAACACCTCAACTCTTAGTTTTTCAAGATGGTGTTGTGATAGCTACTTTCACTCCGCAAAGTTCGGATGTGGCAACAGTTATTAACCGGAGTTTAAGAGATTTTTTCCAAGAGGCATTAACAAAGATTGAGTAATTGAAAAAAGCACATTGTGCTTTTTTTTAACTGAGGAAAAGTGATATGATCGATCAAATAAAATTAGAACTAAAAAGAATCATAGAAGATGAATTTAAAATTAATAATATTGTTATTGAGCAACCTAAAAGAGGGACAGCAGACCTAGCTATTCCTTTGTTTGCTTTTGCCAAAAAGGAAAGGGTTTCACCAATGGTTATCTATAAGCGCTTCAAAGAAGTGCTGTTTGTTCATGAAATCATTGAAAACATCGAGTTTACGAATGGTTTTTTAAATCTTTATTTAAAGCGAGAAATTTTCACTAAAGATATTTTATTTACTATTCACAAGAAAAAAGAAGATTATGGGTCACAAACACTTGCAAACAAAGAAACAGTGGTAATGGATTATTCTTCGCCTAATATCGCTAAGAGTTTTGGAATTGGTCACCTTAGATCAACGATGATTGGTAATGCGCTAAACAATATTTATAAAAAATTAGGATATAAAGTAATTGCTGTTAACCATCTAGGGGATTGGGGGACACAGTTTGGAAAAATAATAGTTGCCTATGAGCGTTGGGGGAAAGAAGATGCTATTAAAAAAAACCCGATAACTGAGCTTCAAAAACTATATGTTAGGTTTCATGATGAAGAAATAAACGATCCTGCAATGGGCCAAGAGGCGCGTGATGTTTTTAGAGCGTTAGAATTAAATGATAAGAAATATATGAAACTATGGACTTGGTTTAAAGAAGAGTCACTGACTGAGTTTATGGAAATGTATGATTTGTTAGATGTTAAGTTTGACTATTTTACTGGTGAATCATTTTATAATGATAAAATGGAAGATGTTGTTGCACAACTAAGAAGCAAAGGATTACTAAAAATAGACAGTGGGGCAACAATTATTGATCTAGGAGAGAAAACACCTCCAGCATTAATAAAGAGAACTGATGGAGCAACACTATACATTACAAGAGACATAGCAGCACTTATTTACCGCTTTAAAACCTATAATGCAACTAAAGCCCTATATATTGTTGGTAACGAACAACAGCTTCATTTCAAACAACTAAAATTAGTTACGGATTTAATGGGTTATGATTTTGATATTGAGCATATCAATTTCGGGTTAGTTTTAATTGATGGTAAAAAAATGTCAACTAGAGGCGGAAAATTTAAGCGTTTAGAAGAAGTTTTAGAACAGGCTGTTTCAAGAGTTAAAGAAACTATTACAGCTAAAAACCCTAACCGTAAAAATGAAGATGAAATAGCTAAGGCAGTGGGAATAGGAGCGATCATCTACAATGATTTGAAAAATGAACGACATCTCGATGTTGATTTCAATATTGAAAATATGCTGAAATTTGAAGGTCAAACTGGACCATACCTTCAATATAGTAGTGTGCGAATTGCTTCGATGCTAAAAAGTTATGACCTAGATATTACTAATATTGATCTAAGCCATTATTGCCAGGACAATTACTATCATTTGATAAAGAAATTATCAGAATTCCCTGCTGCTTTGAGTAAGGCTAGAGAATTAAATGCGCCTTATTTGATTGCTCGTTACATAATGAGCTTAGCGCAAGGATTTAAC
>CAZDCS010000139.1:0-3367 GCA_964504015.1 uncultured Mariniplasma sp.
AGATATGGAGGATATAGATCCAAATGATTATCCAAATTTGATTGTAAATCATTTATTTGAAATGAGTCATAAAAATTTTTGTACGGATGATTACCCTCAACCAGAATTAATGATAGGAAAAAGATATATGGTTAAGGCTGATATATCAAACTGTTTTCCAAGTATATATAGTCATTCTATTCCTTGGGCATTAGCTGGAAAAAGTGTTGCAAAAAAATACATGACAGATAAAACAAAATGGTATAACCAAATTGATCAAAAGACTAGGAATCAGAAAGAAGCCGAAACGCATGGCATACTAATTGGACCTCATGCTTCAAATTTAATATCTGAAATAGTCTTGGTATGTGTAGATGAAGTTCTTGCAAAAAAGTATAGCTATATAAGAAATATTGATGATTATGATTGTTATGTAGAAACATATGAAAAAGCAGAAAGTTTTTTAATTGACCTATCATCTGAACTGAAAAAATATAATTTAGTATTGAACCATAAAAAAACAGAAATATTGGAATTACCTCTTGCATCTACTGAACATTGGATACGAAGACTTAATACATTTATATTTTCAAGTGATGAAAAGTTAAGACTAGGTGAAACTAGAGCTTTTTTAGACATAGCATTAGATTTAATGAAAGACAATAAAGACAACTCTGCAATTCTTAATTATGCAATAAGAGTTTTGTCAAATAAATCTATGACCAAAAATGCGAAAAATTATTTTGTAAATACAATACACCATTTAATTTTACTATATCCTTATTTGATACCACTATTGGATAAAAAGGTTTTTGAAGCCTTTAGTGTTTCTACTAAAGAAATTGAAAAAATTTCAAAAAATATTTTTCAGATGGCTAGAGATAAAAAGCTATATGAAGCTATGAGTTATGCATTGTATTTTTCGATAAAATATGATTTTAAATTTGATGATGATTTATTTGAAGTAATAGATAAAAATAGAGATGCAGTATTGATGCTATTAGCCTATTTACATGATAAAAATTTTTCACCTTTAAGACATTTTAATGAGACAGAAATAGGCCTAAAATATAAAGGATTAGCTGAAAATTTAATAGATGATATTGATGAATATTGGGTATTTGTTTACGAAGTATTAACAGCTAATGTATTAAAATGTGAATGGAAATCAATGAAAAAAAAGAATGTAAGTTTTCTTGTAGATGGATTTTTAGATTAAAATGACAACTAACCTAAGTATCCACCTAACCCAACAAAAAACCCAAAAAGTAGGCACACTAGCCCACAAAAACAACAAAATATACTTTGAATACGACAAAGCATTCCTAAAAACAGGCATAGAGCTAAGTCCCTACAAACTCCCACTAAAAGCAGGACTACACAGATGTGATGACAGTCCATTTGATGGCTTATGGGGTGTGTTTGCAGACTCTTTACCTGATGGGTGGGGAAGACTTTTGATGGATAGGCATTTGGTAGGGTTAGGAGTAAACCCTCATGCTTTGACTCCCTTAGATAGACTGACCTATGTGGGTAGTCATGCTATGGGAGCATTGAGCTATGAGCCTGAGGTGGCTGTAGAGCAAAAGTTAGGAAATATAGTCTTGGATGACCTAGCTGTGCATGTTGAAAAGATACTAGAGGGTAGTAGTGATGAGATGGTAGATGAACTGTTACTACTGGGAGGTTCATCGGCAGGGGCTAGACCTAAGGTGTTGGTACAGTTGAGTGATGACCAGAAGCATATCATCCATGGACGACAAGCGTTAAAAGAGGGCTATACACACTACATGCTTAAGTTTGCCTCAGAGTTGGACAGTAAAGAAGTGGGGCTTGTAGAGTATGCTTATGGACGCATGGCGAAAGTTGCAGGGCTAGAGATGCCTAAGACTGCATTGCTACACGGAAAACATAGAAGCTACTTTGCCATAGAACGATTTGACAGAGTAGGAGACAGCAGGGTACACATGCACTCTGTAGCAGGTCTGACGCATAGTGATTTTAGGTTCCCTACACTTGATTATGATGATTTGTTAAACCTCACACTGCATCTGACTAAGGATGTAAACGAACAAAAAAAGATGTACCGTCTAGCGTGTTTCAACCTCTTTAGTCATAACCGCGATGACCATGTAAAAAACTTTTCATTTCTAATGGATGAAAAAGGAGTGTGGAAAATATCACCTGTGTATGATGCTACGTTTTCTTATGGTCCTGGTGGGGAGCATAGTACTACCTACCTAGGAGAAGGAAAAAACCCTAGAAAAGAGCATCTTGAAAAGCTAGGAGAAAAACACAAGATAAAAGATTATCACCCGTCGTATTGGGGATTTTATTGCTGTCAGTACAAACCAGCGTCTTTGTTCATTAATGGTATTCTTGGTGATAGCATTTATAAGTCAAGACATTGAAAACTTAGATTGACTAAGCCAACAACCCACCATCAACAGGTAAATTAATTCCCGTAATATAAGACGATGCGTCAGATGCCAAGAATAAAAATGCTGGTGCAATTTCTTCTGGTTGCGCCATTCTTGCCATTGGAATTAGAGGCAAAATAGAATTAAGCATTTTGTCATTTTTGGTTAATGCGGATGCAAATTTTGTATCGGTTAAACCTGGTAAAACAGCATTCACTCGAATATTGTATCTAGCCACTTCTTTAGCCATAGCGCCTGTCATCGAGATAACTGTCGCTTTGGTCATAGAATAGATTCCTTGCATCGGGCCTGCTTTAATACCGTTGACTGATGCAGTGTTAATAATACTTCCGCCACCATTTTCTTTCATTACTTTGCCGACTAACTGGCTCATTTGTAAATATCCTTTGATATTCACATCGATGGTTTTATCAATCATCGATTCAGGTGTATCAAGTAGTTCTCCAAAAAATGGATTGGTAGCCGCGTTATTGACTAATACATCGATCTTATCAAATTTTTCAGTCACTTTACTTAACAAAGCAGTAACCGATTCTGAATTTCAAATATGACATGCCATGCCGATCACATTATCATTGCCATTGTCACTATTGATTTTGGTTGCGAGTTCATCAAGCGTTTCTTGATTTCTGCTGGCGATAATCACTTTAGCGCCTTGCTCTGCAAAAAGACGTGCCACGGCTTCACCAATTCCTCGGCTTGCTCCAGTGATTAATGCTACTTTACCTTCCAAATTAAATAATGCTTCGTTCATTGTATTTGCCTTTTGAGTATTAAAAAGTATGATTGTTCAGCTAAAATTATCGTGTCATTACGAGGAGCTTGTGACGTGGTAATCTCCAACAGACTAATATATTAATACTAACTCTAACATTACTCAGTTTTTGGGAGATTGCCGCGTCGTGCCCCCTCGCAAAGACAATAAATTTCAACGGCTATCTTACATT
>CAZDCS010000140.1:0-3364 GCA_964504015.1 uncultured Mariniplasma sp.
GAATACCCTCTAGTTTAGTGTAATAAAAATTAGTGTTGGGGTATTTAGCAACGATACCTTTTACTGTGTGCCCTTTGAACATTGTAAAGATGTTTTTAATTCTAGGATCCAATCCATTAAATATATCCAAAGAAACACTAAAGTTTTTTTCATAAGTTAAATCTGTGATTTTAGAAGCAATATTAGCGCAACTACCAACTGACGTAGTCTCAATCATCCCATGATTATCTTTAAATTCGATATCGTAAAACTTACCCATGTCAGAACCTATTGCTATTTCAAAATTATCAATATTTTTATATTTTTTAAATTTGTTAAATATCTCATATGTCACATGATAAGAAGCAGCTGCAAAATTAAGCAAGTCTTTAATTACATTGTTCTTATCTATGAAAACCACATGCAGTTTTCCAGCAGTCAGTTTTTCAATATAAACATTCTCGTCTTCTTGAACATTTAATAATTTCACCAGCGCTATCATTGCCATATGATAAGTATGAATCATATGAATAAACCGCGTTAATTCTTCTTGATTAGTCGTGTTTTTGTTGACCAAATCTTCAAAGTTAATAATCTTTACATATAAATGTATTCCAAACATATTTTCCCTCTTTTCTTTTTCCAATAATGGCGTCTATTTTCTTACCTTACATCCTAGTTCGTGTATCTTTCACTCTATTTATGCAACACGTCAGCTACTTTTTTTCTATTTTTTGATAAACACCCCCTTAATGAACAACCACTCCTAATGCATAAAGGCAAAACATGTTTTATGTTTTGCCTTGTTGTTAGTGGATGAAATTTAGACTTCTACTTAAAGCTGTTTGCTCCTTTATTCCTAAATCAATCTTCCAAAAACTAGTTACCTTCTCCTAATTTGTTTAAGTATATTGCAAAGTTTGAACCTCTTAGTAACGATCTATTGTCCACCTTGATGCTTCCCCAAGTTTCAAGGTAATTACTAGGAACTAGAACTTCTGCTGAATTCATAAAAACAATGAATTCTATTTCTCTGCCATAGTAACTATCGCTAAATTTAAGGGCTTTATCAATTTTCATTGAATCTCTAACTTTCCTTTTATCATGCAGAACATGATCCAAGTTACACGCCATAAAATAAACTCTATAAGGAACTTTTTTACCAGCTTTAATCTCTAAGCTATCAAGTGATGCTAAATGGTCCAAAACACTCGATTTTAATTTATTTCTTTTAATAATTTTAGCGACGTGTTTAGTTTCGATTGTGTGATTGTTATATTTTATGCTCCCAGCATCCTTGTAAGTAACTTTGGAGTCTTTGATATAAGTGCCGTCTGTATCTATTATGTGAACAATCTCGTGCAAATCAGAAACCCTAAATACGCCCCCTAAAAAGTTTTTGACCCTTTTTGCTAACTTCCTTTCGATATTAGATAAAGTGATTTCAGCATAATCACCTGGCATGTCACCCACCACTTTAAATTTGATCTTCTTATCTATGATTAACTTCTTTAGTAGCGGCCCAATCGCCTGCTCATCAGAGGGTCCATCAACAATAAGTAAAACTATCTTCTTAGTTGTCATGTTCATCTACTTTACCAGCTTTTCTAAATGCTCGACTAATTTCATACAAATCGGTATCTTCATAAACACATTCTTTTTGGCCACCAATTTCAATTGTTCTAAGATAGACATTTCTTAAGTTGTTATTGCTTTTAATGTTAGAAAACTTGATATATCGATCCTGATCATTTGTTGTAGTAAAGAAAACACTCTCTTTTTTTAGCACTTCTAATGCTCTTAGATTGTGTGATGTGAAAATTAATTGCCCTTTACCTGAGTCATTTATCACTTTAAGTATTTCACCTAGTAGGTATTCAAAAATACCAGCATCTAATTCATCAATTGCTACGCAAACTGATGAATTATTATACATCGAGATCAAAGCGCTTAAAATAGAGATTATTCTTATAATACCATCTGACTCGTTTATAATTGGTATCTCAATGTCACCACGCTTTGATAATAACTCTATAGTGTGCGCGATTTTACCACTTTTCAGAGTTTCTTTGCCGTATTCTTTAGCTATGAGTTCCATTCCTGGAATAATTGTGCTCATTAAAGAACTTAACTGATTAACTAAGTCTTTAAACATTTGCAGATTCGTTTCTCCAAGTTTGTTAATTCCAAACCGAATCGGAAACGCTCCAGACCTTACATTTCCATCTTTAACAATTCTCATCGTCATTGGAATCAATTGATTCGAGTTTATTAATCCTTGATGAGTCATCTGAATGACTAATAAATTGGCTCTAGCAAAAAACCGCATTTGCTCAATGATGCTTCTATAAGAACTATCGTCAAAGCCGTCTATAAATATGTTTACGCTCTCATCTCTAAAAATAAAAGATTGACCCTTTTCAAGACCCAATTTTCGTGAAACAAGTAAGTCTATTAAATGCCGCTTATTTTTTTTGATTAATGCATTGTGGTTTTTCAGGGGAACAAATGTTTTATCATTGTTATCAGCAACCGTTTCGATGATTTTTATTTTTGAGCTTTTAGACTCAGACAAATCTTTATAGGATAATTTCTCATATTTAATTACTGGAATTCCCTTAACCCCTTTTTCCATTGTAAAATCATAAAAAACTTCTAGATTGACCTTTTCTCCTTTAGTAATCGAAAAAGAAAAAGAAAACTCTGCTTTATTGGATCTAAAATGAATATAATCGCAAAATTCTGGTTCTAAACTCTGCCCTGACATTACTGTCTTTAAAATATGGATCGCATTTATTAGAGCTGATTTTCCAGAGCCATTTTGTCCATAAATACCGACAACCTCTGATTGTCTTTTAGAGTCATCTTTCTTTGAGTATGGAAATGACAATTTACCAAGTCCAACGTTTTTTATGTTCTTAATTGAGATATCTTTGATTTTAACAATCGCTTCCATAGTATTCCTCCGTTTATTCTTATATTAATTTAGTAATGTGTCTATAATGATACCATATATTTTCCTAATTTCGGAACATTTTGTTCCTTTTTTTGAAAAATGTGTCGTTTGGTGCTGGATAATGGCGAATATGGACTCCTAGTTGACATTTATCCAAAAGAGTTTTTTTGTATATGTGATAATCTGAAGCCTCAGTTTATCATGTCATTTTCTGCTCCATCACCATCCTTCTCTTATAAAACACACCCACCACATGTTTTAACGGATAAAAAATGCTTTCTTGCTTGTTTCTTACACATAGCTTGATGAAATAAAGCGCTTTTCAATGTCTAGTCAAGTGGGTGATAACAATTGAAAGAAGTATTGAAAGAATGTTACTAGATTGGGAAAACAACACCCTGAAAAAGTCGCTTCTGATTAAAGGCTCTA